>CAJAKT010000160.1 GCA_903940375.1 uncultured bacterium
CCAGGTTGTCGTAGAGGGCCTGCTTCTCGAGCAGGTCCTGCCCGGTGCCGGTGCCGGGGGACCGGCTGATCTGGTCCATGCGGTCGCGCACGTGCTCGGTGAAGGAGGCCAACTGGGCATAGGCGGTGTCGACGAAGACCTGCTCCTCCGCGACGCCGTCCACATGTCCTCCGTGCTCGGGTATTTCGGGCACTCGAGTCTGCCACGGCCCCGGCGGGTCGGCAGACCGGGGCCTGTGGACGGCCGAACTGTCCACAGGCATGCGGACGCGGCACCGGATGTCAGACCCTGCTCCTAGCGTGGGCGATGCCCGGTTCGGGGGAACGGGCCCGGGGAGACCCGGAGCCTCGGGGGAGGTGCTGCCCCTTTGTCACAGGAGGGGCAGCAACCCCGCGGTCGCGCGGCTACCGGGCAATGTCACACGTCCGCGGGAGCATGTCCGCATGACCACTTCCCCTGCGCTACTCCTTGCGATGACCATCGGCCTGCTGGCCGGTGCATTGCTCACCTGGATCGCCATGGGTCGCACCCTGGCCCGCGAGCGGCTGCGTGCCGCAGCTCTCGAGGGTGCGTTGACTGCGATGCAGACCGACAATGACGCACTACGTGAGCAGCAGGGCATGTCCCGGTCGGTGGCTGAGCTGCTCCAGCCGGTACGCGACTCCCTGGAGAGCCTGCGTCGGGCCTCCGACACGGCCAGCCGCGAACGTGCTGCGGCCGAGGCGACCATCACCACGCAGATGACGGCCGCACATGAGCGCTATCAGTCACTCGAGGCCGCGACCAAGCAACTGGCCGCGGCGCTCGCGCGCGGCCAGACACGTGGGCAATGGGGGGAGATGCAGCTGGAGAAGCTGCTCGAACATGCCGGTCTGCTCGAGGGCACGCACTTCACGCGTCAGGATGTCCGCGCGGTCGGGGACAGTACGCTCCGGCCCGACGTCGTCGTCCTGCTCCCGGGTGGCGGCGAGATCCTCGTCGATGCGAAGTTCCCGTTCGACGCCTACTGGCTGGCGGTGGGAGCCGATGATCCGGTGCAGCGTGATGCGCTGATGGCCAAGCATGCGGCCGATGTGCTGGCGCGGGTACGTGAGCTCTCGTCGAAGCGGTACGCCGACTCCGTGACGAGTCCGGACTTCGTGGTCATGTTCCTGCCGCTCGAGTCGCTGCTGTCCGCATCGCTCGATGCCGACGGGCTGCTGCTCGAGAAGGCTTTCGAGCGACGGGTGGTGCTGGCCACGCCGACCACGATGCTGGCCCTGCTGCGCACCATCGGGTTCGGCTATCAGCGTCAGTTGATGGCCGACAATGCCGAGGAGATCAAGCGGGCGGGGGCGGAGATGCTCTCGCGGCTGGGAGTCCTCGTCGAGCATCTCGAGGGGATGCGGCGTGGCCTCGACCAGGCCGTGCGCGGCTACAACCGATTCGTCGGGTCCTTCGACACCCAGGCGCTTCGGCAGGCGCGGCGCCTCAATGAACTCGGCGTCGATGCATTGCGAACTATTGATGCCCCAGACATGCTGGACGTAGCGCTGCGGGAGTCGGATGCGCGAGCCTTGAGGGAGTAGCGATGCCGGTGTGGCGGGTGGCCTCCATGGTCCTCGCCGTGGCGCTGGTCGTCGGCTATGCCATCGGCTCGGGGCGCTGGGTGACCACAGGATCCGCCTGGTACCTGTCGCTCGAGCAGCCGGCCTGGCAGCCGCCGCCTGCTGTCTTCGGCCTGGCCTGGTCCTACAACTTCATCGCCCTCGCCATCGTCGGCGTGGTGATGGCGGGTTCGGCGGCACCGGCACGCGTCGGGATCTTCCTCGGCACCTTGGCCATGACCTTCGCGCTGGCGATCACGTGGGCGTACCTGTTCTATGTTCCGCATGCATTGGTGGCATCGGCACTGGCCCTGAGCGCGTGCGCGGCCCTGACACTCGTGCCGCTGGCCCTGGCATTCGCCGAGCGGCCGTGGCTGGGCTGGATCCTGGTGCCCTATGAGATCTGGCTAGTGATCGCGACATCGCTGTCGTGGGGGTATGCGGCACTGGCGCGGTGAGCCTGCCGCGACGTCATGATCAGCGGTTCGAGCCGATCGATCGATGTGTCCGCCAGCCCATGACGGCGAAACGGGATAGCCCCGACATGAGCGACAGCACACTGCCGAACGAGCCCACGCTCAGGATCGAGCCGGCTGATCCGACGCTCCCGATGCTGAGGACCGATCCGACCGACCCGATCGACAGCAGGGAGTTCCGCGAGCCGATGCTGAGCAGCGAGTCGCGGGACAGGTAGCTCCACTTCGAATGATTCGAATGAGTGGTTTCCGGGATCGCGTTCATGGGCCCGAGCCTGCCACCGTTGCGGCTGTCGTGCTCGACGTACGGTCGGCTAGCGTCCCTTCCGTGAGCACCCCGCCTTTCGTCGACCTGCCCGCCGGCGTCACCGTTGAGCGCTGGCCAGTGCGTGGCAGTCATCGAGCGGTCATGCACGCCGGCCTCGCTGCTGATCGCCCGTGGGTGCTCATGGTGCCGGGGTTCACCGGCAGCAAGGAGGACTTCATCGCCGTGCTGCCGCTGCTGGCCGCTGCCGGGGTGGGGGCGGTGACATTCGACCAGCTCGGTCAGTGCGATTCCGATGGGTCGATCGAGGCCACCGACTACGCGCTGCCGCTGCTGGCCGCCGACGTGGCCGCCATCGCCGACACGGCGGCAGAGCGATACCGCCTGGCGGCTCCCCATCTGCTCGGACACTCATTAGGGGGGCTGGTGACGCAGGAGGCCGTCGCGAGCGGTGTCATCGCGCCCGCGTCGCTCGTGCTGTTCTGCACCGGCCCGAGTGGCCTGCCCACCGAGCGGTGGGGTGAGCTGCCGGATCTCGTCGATGCCCTCGAGCACTCCGATCTCGCGCAGATCTGGCGCATCATGCACGACATGGAGGAAGCCGAGGACGTCGTGCCGCCGCCAGCGGACGTCGCCTCGTTCCTCGAACGACGGTGGCATGCCAACAACGCGGTGCAGATGCGGGAGTTTGCGCTTCAGCTCATGAACACTGCGAGCCTGACGGCGCGGCTGCTGCCCGCGATGGCGCGCATCCCCACCACCGTCATGTGGGGCGAGCACGATGATGCATGGCCGATCGTGATGCAGCGCAACATGGCAGCAGCCCTCGGGGTTGCGGCTATCGAGCTGCCGGGCGTCGGGCACTCGCCGAACGCGCAGGATCCGCAGGCGATGGTCGACGCGCTACTGGGCGGCTGGAGTCGAGGACAGGCCGGACGTTGAGCTCGCGGATGCGCTCGTCGAAGCAGTAGCGGACGGTGTCGGCGTCGGCTCGGTCAGGGGTGTGATCGTCGCCTTGCGCTTGCGGTCGAGCAGGACGATCCACAGTTGTCCGGGCTTGAAGGCCATCACGGTGCCGTCGTCAAGGGTGAACGTGGTGCCGTCCTCGGCCGTGGGGCGGCTCCATGTGACATCCCAGGCAAGGCCATCGCGCATGACGACGGCCTTGCCGGTGCCGATGGTCTGCGCGTGGGGTGTGTTGCCGCCGCCCTTGTCGAAGAAGGCCGACGGTTGCTGACGTACGTACTGGATGACGACCGTCGCGGCATTCTGGCCGAGGTCATCCTCCTCCGCGCGTGCCCGCACGCCATTCAGGGAGACGCTGTACAAGCCCGTCTTGCGGCGGTAGTCGAATGCGGCCGTGCTGTAGCCCCACTTCATGGTTGCCGACTTCGCCACGAGTCCGCCGTCCGGGATGGCTGCGTCGAACGCGAATCCGAGGTCGCGTTCGAGCGATGCCTTGGGCGCTCTCTTCAGCCCGATGCGGCCATCGAGGTAGTAGTTGTACGGCGCCCGACGGCTGTTGTCGCGGCTGTACCCCTCCGCGCCCTTGTTCGGGGAGATGTCGTAGAACGGCGCGGCCGCGAGCTCCGGCCACATCTTGCGCTGGGCACCGGAGAAGCCGAATGCGGGTCGGTCGTACTGCGCGAGGAGGTCGATGTCGGTGATCCGTGCTGATCGGACGGGGCCGATGCGGTGGGGGATCGTGCCGGAGAAGACAGCGGCAAGACGGGTGATCCCGTACTCGACCTCCTCGACGTAGACGACGTCGGCCCGATTGAGGCCGGCGTGCGGCTGCGCGTACTGGGTGTTGTCCAGCTTCACGACCAGTACCGGCTTGGCCTCGCTGCCGGGCATGCCGTCGAGCGGCGACAGGTACGTCGGGGTCGGCGTGGGCGTGGGCGTGGGCGTGGGCGTGGGGGTCGGGCTCGGGCTGGGGGAGACAGACGGCGATGGCGCGGCGGTGACCGTCGCGGCCGGACTCGTCGCAACGGCGGCGGGCGGCGCGGTGGTGCAGCCCGTCAGCAGACCACTCGCGGCCACGGCCACCGCGCATCCCAGGGCCGTGATCGTGCGCGCGTTCGTCATTCGAGCAGCGTAGGTGGCCGGGGACGGGGGCCCTGCCACCGCCGTGCGTGTCCGGCCGTGTCATGGGTCACCGATTCGGGACCTAGGTCCTGACTTCGTCGAATCCGGTATCCCTATGGGCCCCCGCACCGTCTTCCCCACGTAGGGCCGCCAGACGGGTGGCCCATCGACCGAGGAGTGAACATGGGCAGGAACGAGAGTGGACTGGATCGACTGGTGCGCGTCGTCATCGCCATTGCGGCGATCGTCGGCGCATTCGCGGTGGGCTTCGGCTCGGTGGGCGCCTGGATCCTGCTCGTCGTGGCGGCGATCATGCTCGTGACGGCCGCCGTGGGGTTCTGCCCGCTGTACCGCCTGTTCGGGATCTCGACCCGCAAGGCGGCCTCCTGATCGGACCTGGCCGATCCAACCCGGCTCATGGGGGCCGGGGACGGGGGACAATGCCGGCATGGCGGATGTGACGAGCGAGGGCTGGCCCGCCGCTGATCCCGAATCGGCCGGCGCCCTCCTCGCGGCACGTGGCCCGGCCCTGGTGCGCTTCGCCCGCAGTATCACTCGCGACCACCAGCGAGCCGAGGATCTGGCGCAGGAGGCCATCGTCCGTGCGTATGAGCGCCGCGACGAGTTGACGGACGTCCGAGATATCGACGCCTGGCTTCGTCGCGTCGTGCACAACCTGGCGATCGATCAGGTGCGGCGCGAGCGTGAGTTCGTGGTGGACGATGTGGAGGGCCGCTGGATGTCGGACGACTACACCGTCGACACGGCCGCCGTCGTGACGGCGGCAGAGACCCGCGAGGAGATCGAGGACGCGCTCCTGCGACTGCCCGCGATCTACCGAACGGCGGTCGTCCTGCACGACATCGAGGGGATCACCGTTCGAGAGATCGCTGAGCTGGCCCAGATAGACCTGCCCGCGGCGAAGCAGCGCCTACGTCGTGGGCGCATGATGATGGTGTCCGCCCTCGCCGATGGCCATGAGCGCCGCGTCGCCCTGCGAGGAGTACCCCTGCGCTGCTGGGATGCGCGCAGCCGCGTGTCGGACTACCTCGACGGTGATGTGGATCCCGCGACGGCGGCCGCTCTGGAACGGCATCTGGAGACCTGTCCGACCTGCCCGCCCCTCGTGGCATCACTCGTCGGCGTGCGCGAGCGCATGGGCGGCCTGCGGGACGCCGACTCGGTCGTTGATCCGGCCCTGGCGGAGCGGATCCGTGCCGCGCTGGCACTCGCCTAGCCCGCAATAGCCCTCGTCTCGAGCGAAGCCACCCGCACCCGCACGCCCAGTGGAGGAATGCGCCCTTTTCCATGGGGGCTGGTGGTTGACGGTGGAGGGAAATGGAGTACAGTGGCGTCACTTGGAGATACCAGGGTTACGGGTGGGGCAGGTCGGGGAGGTGGGGCGGATGTTCCTGGGCTTCCTGGGCACCCATACGCCGCGCCTGGACGACAAGGGCCGCCTCGTGCTGCCGGCGAAGTTCCGTGAGGGCCTGGCCGGGGGACTGGTACTGACCAAGGGGCAGGACCGCTCGGTTGCCGTGTGGCCGGCGGCGGAATTCGCGGCCTACGCCGAGCGGTTGAACGAAGCCTCCCGTTCCAACCCCAAGGTGCAGGCCTACCAGCGTGTGCTGTTCTCCGAGGCATCGGACCAGATCCCGGATCGTCAGGGTCGGATCACGGTGCCACCAGCGCTGCGCGAGTACGCCGGCCTCGACCGCGACGTCGTCGTGGTGGGCAAGAACACGACCGCCGAGATCTGGGATGCCACCGCGTGGGCCGCCTATCTGCGCGACCAGGAGGAGGCCTTCTCGGGCCTCAGTGAGGAGGTGTTCCCGGGAATCTGACGTCCGTCGGTGCTCGATCCGCGCGGTGAGGTCTCCTCCCGCTCCTCGCATCGCTCCTGACACCACTTCCCCGGTGCCAGGGCCCGCTGGAAACAGCGGGCGGGGACCTGGCCACACGGCCGAGGCACCGACAGACCCGCTCACCACACCCGCTCACCACACCGGCTCATCACACCCACCCGCGACCTTCATAGAAGGGGGACCGATGAACACCCTGATCCAGGCTGATCAACCCGTACGCAGCGTGCTGCGCTCCACGGGCGTGCTCGGTCTCTCGCTGGCGCTCACGATCGGCGTCCTCGTTGCGCTGGCCTCCGTCGTGGATGTGTGGGCCTGACGACATGTCCGCATCGACCCGTCACGTGCCGGTCCTCCGGGATCGCGTGATCGCATTGCTCGCCCCGGCTCTTGAGACGCCGGGCGCTGTGCTGGTCGATGCCACGCTCGGCCTCGGCGGGCACGCCGAGCACGCCCTCACCGTCTTTCCTGCCGTGCACCTGATCGGCCTCGACCGTGACCCCGAGGCCCTGCGCCTGTCCGGCGAGCGCCTTGCCCCGTTCGGCGAGCGCGTCACCCTCGTGCACGCGGTCTACGACGAACTGCCCGAGGTGCTTGCCGAACTCGGATACGACCGTGTGCAGGGCATCCTGTTCGACCTCGGAGTGTCGTCCATGCAGCTCGACGAGGCCGATCGGGGTTTCGCTTACTCGCAGGATGCGCCACTCGACATGCGGATGGATCCCACGACCGGTGTCACGGCCGCAGACGTGCTCAATACCTACCCTGCAGCGGATCTTGCGCGCATCCTGCGCCAGTACGGCGAGGAGAAGTTCGCGAGCCGCATTGCCTCACGCATCGTTGCTGAACGTGCGATCGCACCGTTCACCACCTCTGCCCGCCTTGTGGACGTGATCCGCACGTCGATCCCTGCAGCGGCACGGCGCACCGGCGGGAATCCTGCCAAGCGCACCTTCCAGGCCCTGCGCATCGAGGTCAACGGTGAACTCGATGCGCTGCGTGGCGCGATCCCCGCTGCGCTCGATGCCCTCGCCGTGGGCGGTCGCATCGTCGTGATGTCGTACCAGTCGCTCGAGGATCGCATCGTCAAGCATGCTCTTGCCGTTGGTGCGCATCCGGATGTACCGGCAGGACTTCCGATCATCCCCGATTCCATGAAGCCGTGGCTGCGGCTGATCACGCGCGGTGCCGAGCTCGCCGGTGAGGATGAGATCGCGGAGAACCCGCGCGCGGCATCCGTGCGGGTACGCGCTGCTGAGCGACTGGCGGTGGCCGCATGAGTGCAACAGCGCGCAATCACGAACCCGCAGAGCCCATTGATTCGCTCGGGTCGATCGAGGCTGTGGATCCGAGCAGTGCCGGAACCGAGTACGCGACGCGCGGAGCCCGAGGGTTACGCAATGCCCGTCCGCATCTGCGCATGGTGTCGCCGCTGCGGCCCGAGCGCGCAAGTCGCGGCGTGTTCGCCCTCGTGGTCACCGGCCTGCTCGTCGCCGGCATGGTCGTCATCCTCGTCATCAACACGTCGCTTGCCCAGGGCGCATTCACCATCAGCGAGCTGCAGGCAGAGCAGGCGACGCTGACGCAGCAGGAGCAGGCGCTCAGCGCCGCTGTCGCCGCCGAGGCTGCGCCGGAGTCGCTCGAGCAGCAGGCACGCGCACTGGGGATGGTGCCGAGTGAGAATCCCGTCTTCCTCAGCGTGCCGAGTGGTCGGATTCTCGGCAAGCCGAAGCCCGCTGGCGGTGCGACCTCGTCGATCCCGCGCCTGCTGACCCCGGCCGACGCGACCGTGAGCGAGGCCGTCAACAACGCCTCCGTCGGCACCGATCTGCCGATCGCGCCCGGACCCGGCTACGACCCGGCCGCGGCTGACGCCGCCGCCGCGCAGGCAGCTGCGGCGAACGCGGAAGCGGTTGCGGCAGAACAGGAATCGGCCGCAGATGCAGCGGCGAAGAATGGCAAGAAGCCCAAGAATCCCACCGCTGAGAACAACCTGTGGCAGGACTCCACGGTGCTGGACCAGACGGGCAAGGTGTCCTCCGGAGACGCTGGCCTCGTCGCGGTGCCGGTGCCGTGACGGTCCTGGCGCCGGATCGCTGCCGGCGATTCGAGCGCGCGGAATGACGCGTACAGCACCTCCACGGCCCCGGCCCACAGCTCCCGTCAGCGGAGCGGGACGGGGTTCTGTGCGTCCCCGACGCATCCTGATGGCCGACCCGCGCAAGCGCGGCACCGTCCTGCTCATCGCCACAGGTGTGGTGCTCACCATCTTCGGCGGTCGCCTTGTCGAACTGCAGGCCGTGCGTGGGGAGGCCCTCGCCTCTGCCGCCCTGGACCAGCGGCTGCGGACGACCGAGATCCCTGCTCAGCGCGGCGCCATCCTCGACAGCAGCGGCGAAGCCCTTGCCGTGACGATGGAGGCACGTGACCTGACGGCCGACCAGACACTCGTCACCGATCCAGCCGCGGTCGCCGCCCAGCTCGGGCCGATTCTCGGCGCCGATCCGGGGGTGCTCTCGGAGCGGCTGACGGGCGATCGCCGCTTCATCTATGTGGCCAAGGGATTGACCCCGGAGACGTGGGACCGCATCTCGGCATTGCGCCTGCCCGGCATCTTCAGCCAGCCGACGTCGCGCCGCGTCTATCCTGCTGGCGATCTCGCTGCCAACGTCGTGGGGTTCGTCGGTAGTGATGGCAAGGGTCTCGGCGGGATGGAGTTCGCCTTCCAGACTCAGCTGGCGGGGGCCGCGGGCACCCAGACGTCAGAGCGCGGACCTGGCGGTCGCGTCATCCCGACCGGCGCCAACTCCGTGACGGACGCGCAGGCGGGCACGACGATCGAGCTCACCATTGACCGAGACATCCAGTACGTGGCGCAGCAGGCCCTTGCGGAGAAGGTCGCCCAGTCGCGCGCCGACAGCGGCACGCTCGTCGTCATGGATCCGACGACAGGCCAGATCCTGGCGCTCGCCACCGCGCCGACCTTCGACCCGAACAAGCCGGCCTCGGGCTCCGACGCCGATCGGGGCAACCGGGCCCTCACCGATGTCTTCGAGCCGGGTTCGACGAGCAAGCTGATGACCCTGGCGGCCGTGATCAACGAGGGCAAGGCGAATCCGTACTCCGCGTTCACCGTGCCCGGTGAGCTGACGCGTGGCGGCAAGGCATTCCATGATCACAATGCGCACGGCACGCTGCACCTCACGCTTGCGGGCATCATGGCTGAGTCGAGCAACATCGGAACGATTCTCGCGTCTGAGCGCATCGGCGGTCGCAAGTTCTCCACCTACCTGAAGAAGTTCGGTATCGGTCAGCCGACCGGACTGCAGTTCCCCGGCGAGTCATCGGGCTCCGTGCCTGCGCACGCAGACTGGTCGGCGACATCGTTCCCGACGCTCGCATTCGGCCAGGGGCTCAGCGTCAATGCCGTGCAGTCGGCGAGTGTCTTCGCCACCATTGCGAACGACGGTGTTCGCATTCAGCCGACGCTGGTGAAGCAGATCATGCACGCCGACGGCACTGTCGATGCGCCGGTCGTTCCGAAGACCACTCGCGTTGTCAGCGCAGCCACTGCCACGCAGGTGCGGTCCATGCTCGAGATGGTCGTGGGCCCGGGTGGAACCGCGCCGATGGCGGCGATTCCCGGTTACCGCGTGGGTGGCAAGACGGGAACGGCGCAGAAGTACAGCGAGGCGTGCCACTGCTACAACGGGGTCGTCGCCTCGTTCATCGGGATGGCGCCGGCCGATGCGCCGAAACTCGTCGTGGCCGTATCGATCGTCAATCCCCGGGTGGGCCGGTACGGAGGCGAGCTTGGCGGCCCCGTCTTCAAGCGCGTGATGACGTACGCGTTGCAGGCCCGACAGATCCCGCCGACGCGGACATCGGCACCTCAGCTCCCGCTCACGTTCGGCGGCTAGCGCCATGGCATCGGCGTTCCGGCCGGAGCCACGGCCCATCCGACTGGTCGAGGTGCTGCCCGGAGAGGTGATCGGGACTGTCGGGGCAACCGTCATCACCGGCATCGCCCTTGACTCACGCGCGGTCGTTCCGGGGGACCTGTATGCCGCTCTGCCCGGACATCAGACTCATGGCGCCCGCTTCGCTGAGTCAGCCGTGGCGGCGGGGGCCGTGGCGATCGTCACTGACGCCGCCGGTGCCCCTGACTGCGACGGGCTGGGCATACCGGTCGTGGTGATCGCGCAGCCGCGTGCGCGGCTGGGGGAGATCGCGGCCACCGTGTACGGGCATCCGGCGTCAGATCTGCAGGTGCTGGCGATCACGGGGACGAATGGCAAGACGACCGTCGCGGCCATGGTCGAGTCGGGGCTGCGCGCCGCTGGGCGCATGACGGGCATCATCGGGACGATGGGTGTCCAGGTGGCAGGCGTCCCCTACCCCGGTGCGCGGACCACTCCGGAGGCACCGGACTTGCACGCGATCCTCGGCGTGATGCGGGATGCCGGCGTGGACAGCGTCGTGATGGAGGTCAGCAGCATCGCCATCGACGAGTTCCGTGTTGACGGCCTGCGCTATGACGTGGCCGCCTTCACGAACCTGACTCAGGACCATCTGGACTACCACCACACGATGGAGGAGTACTTCGCCTCGAAGGCGCGACTGTTCACCCCCGAGCACGCAGACGTGGCCATCATCGGTATCGACGACGCCTGGGGGCGGCAGCTTGCGGGCATGGTCGAGATCCCGATGCAGACGTGGTCGCTTCTCGGGTCGCAGGCGGACTGGCATGTCGTCCGTGATGCGGGGGAGATACGTGTCGTGGCGCCGGATGGCGCCCGACAGCCGATCGTCGTCCCGATGGCGGGTTCGTTCAATGTTGCGAATGCCCTG
Organism: uncultured bacterium; assembly: GCA_903940375.1. Classification (GTDB taxonomy): domain Bacteria; phylum Actinomycetota; class Actinomycetes; order S36-B12; family S36-B12; genus UBA10649. The sequence goes on from CAJAKT010000160.1 coordinate 11,129, forward strand.
TGCGCCTATGCGGTCCTGCGAACGGCGGGCGTGTCCGACGAGGACGCTGCCGCCGGCATCGCAGCGTCGGGAGTGCCGGGTCGCATGCAGATCGTCGGTGACATCGCGGGCGTGCGCGGGATCGTCGACTATGCCCACTCGCCCGATGCGATCGAACGGGTGCTGCGGACGGCCCGGGATGAGGGAGCGGGCCGGATCATCGTCGTCCTGGGTGCCGGCGGAGATCGTGATCGGGTCAAGCGTCCCCTGATGGGGAGCCTGGCGGCGCGCCTCTCCGACGTGCTCGTCATCACCGACGACAATCCCCGATCAGAGGAGCCCGCCGACATTCGCCGTGCGGTCGCTGAGGGGGTCTTGCTGGTGGCGCCTGCCGATCGGGCCGAGGTCCACGAGGTGGGCGACCGAGGGGCGGCCATTACGGTGGCAGTGGGGTTGGCTGAGGCGGGAGACATCGTGCTGGTGCTGGGCAAGGGTCATGAGCAGGGTCAGGAGGCCGGTGGCGTGGTCACCCCCTTCGACGACGCCAGCACCCTCCGAGTCGCCCTCGAGGGCAGGCACGAGCGGTGATGCTGACCGTCGGCGAGATCGCCGATGCCGTCGCCGGTGAGGTCACGGCAGACCGCAGCGCCACCGTCACCTCCTATGGCGTCGACTCACGCTCGGTGTCACCGGGGGGCCTATATGTGGCCATCCGCGGTGAGCGGGTGGACGGTCACGACTATGCGGCCGCAGCGGTCGAAGCAGGAGCCATCGCGATCCTGTCGGCCCGTCACCTCGCCGACGAGCAGGGTCGGCCGCTGCCCTGCATCGTCGTCGATGATCCCGTGCTCGCCCTGGGCCGACTCGCCAGCTGGGTTCGCCGCGAGAAGCTGACGTGCGCGGTCGTGGCCATCACGGGCTCGAGCGGCAAGACGAGCACCAAGGACCTCGTTGCCTCGGTGCTTGCCTGCGTCGGGGAGACGGTGAGCCCGGCAGGGTCCCTGAACACCGAAGTAGGCCTGCCGCTCACGATCCTGTCCGCTGACGAACGCACGAGATTCCTCGTTCTTGAAATGGGCATGCGCGGCGAGGGGCATATCTCCTACCTGGTGGACGTGGCGCGACCCGATGTTGGCCTCGTCGTAAACGTGGGCTCGGCACATCTGGGAATGCTCGGGTCGCGTGAGGCGATCGCGCGAGCGAAGGGAGAGCTCGTCGCCGGACTCCTGCCTGATGCGACGGCAGTACTCAACGGTGATGACCCGCTTGTCCGCGATATGGCAGGGCTCACCGGCGCCTCCGTGGTGACATTCGGCGAGTCGGCCACGTCGGACGTCCGGGCGACGGATATCCGTCTGGACGAGATGGCGCGGCCTACCTTCACCCTGACGGACAGCAGGACCCTGGCGGCGGAGTCGATCGGGCTGCAGTTCAGTGGCGAGCACTATGTGTCCAATGCCCTTGCGGCAGCCGCCGTTGCGCTCAGCCTGGGTGCGACACTCGAACAGGTGGCGGACGGACTGCGTGCGGCCGTTCCCGTCAGCAGGTGGCGCATGGAGGTGCACGTCGCACCGGGTGGATACACCGTCATCAACGATGCGTACAACGCCAATCCTGAGTCGATGCGAGCGGCTCTCAAGACACTGGCGGCGATGGCGGCCGGTCGACGGACGTGGGCGGTTCTCGGCGAGATGCGGGAGCTCGGCGAGTCCACCGTCGAGGAGCACGATGCCATCGGCCGGTTAGCGGTGCGCCTCGACATCTCGCGGCTTGTCTGCGTAGGTGAGGGCACGCGCGTCATGCACCTGGGTGCCAGCAACGAGGGGTCGTGGGGCGAGGAGTCCGCGCATGTCCCCGACGTCGACTCAGCCATCGATCACCTGCTGGCCCACCTTCGACCGGATGATGTCGTGCTCGTCAAGGCGTCGCGCAGTGTGGGCCTCGAACGTGTCGCCGATGCGCTGCTGGCAGCGCCGGCAGCAAGCAGGGGGAGTGCGGAATGAGACTCGTCGGAATCGCGGCGGCGGTCGCCGCGCTCGTGTCGCTGATCGGCACGCCCCTTCTCATCAAACTCCTCGCGCGCCATGGATATGCGCAGGCCATCCGGGCGTCGTCCGACGGCATCGCCTACCCCGACCACGAGAGCAAGCGAGGCACTCCCTCCATGGGTGGTGTCGCGATCCTCGTCGCCGTGTTCGCCGGCTACTTCATCACTCATCTCGTCGTCTGGCGTCCGGTTACCGCCGCTGGGCTGCTCATCCTCTTCCTCATGCTCGGGCTCGGCCTCGTCGGCGTCGCGGATGACTACCTGAAGATCTTCAAGCAGCGCAGCACGGGACTCCGGGCCCGAACCAAGATCATCGGTCAGGCGGTTGTCGCCTTCGCCTTCGCCTACCTGTCACTGCAGTTCCCCAATTCCGATGGCGTGACACCTGCGTCCATGGCCGTGTCTTTCCTGCGTGACACGGCGATCGTGCTGCCGCTCGGACTGTTCCTGCTGTGGATCTGGTTCCTCATCACGGCGACGACGAACGGCGTGAACCTGACGGACGGACTCGACGGGCTCGCCACCGGTGCCGCATTCGCTTCTTTCCTCGCCTATGTCCTCATCGGAATCTGGCAGTACGGACAGAGCTGCTTCATCGAGGCGACATCCTTCTGCTACACGACGGCGAACCCGATCGACCTGTCCATCGTCGCGGCAGCGGCTGCTGGGGCGACCTTCGGCTTCCTCTGGTGGAACACCTCGCCCGCTCGGATCTTCATGGGAGACACCGGATCGCTGGCGCTGGGCGGCGGCATCGCGGGGCTCGCCATCTTCACCCGTACCGAGCTCCTGCTCCCGCTGATCGCCGGCCTGTTCCTGATCACCACCGTCTCGGTCATCCTGCAGGTCGGGTCGTTCAAGCTCACGGGTAAGCGCATCTTCCGCATGGCGCCTCTGCACCACCACTTCGAGATGCTGGGCTGGCCTGAGATCCAGATCGTCGTCCGGTTCTGGATCGTGCAGGGACTGTGCATCGGCGCCGGCCTGACCCTGTTCTACGCGGAGTGGGTCAGCGCGTGACGCCGACGGTCCACGTGGACAAGAACCCTGACGATCTCCACCGGTTCTCGCAGTGGCAGGACTGGTCGGTCACCGTGGTCGGGCTGGGAATCGCCGGCTTCGGATGCGCGGATGCGCTGATGCAGCTGGGTGCCCGCGTCACCGTCATCGATGCGGCGGATGGCGAGAAGCAGCGTGAGCGGTCACAGATCCTGGAGATGCTGGGTGTCACAGTCCTGCTCGGACACGAGGGCATGGCGCCGTCCGGTACCGATCTCCTGGTCGTGTCTCCGGGGCTGCGCCCGTCGTCGCCGATCATCGTGGATGCACTCGACCGGGGCATCCCGGTGTGGGGTGAGCTGGAACTGGCCTGGCGGTTGCGGCATCCCGACACGGCCGCCGCCTGGCTGTGCATCACCGGCACGAATGGCAAGACCACGACGACCCTGATGCTCGAGTCGATGCTCCGTGCAGCGGGCTACCGGACGGAGAGCGCCGGCAACATCGGACACTCGCTCGTTGATGTGGTCATGCATGACGAGCTCGACGTGATTGCCGTGGAAGTGGGCGCCCCGCAACTGCCCTTCGTGCACTCGATGAGCCCCGTCGCCTCGGTGTGCCTCAACATCGCCGATGACCACATCGATCACTTCGGGTCGATGGACGCCTATGTGGCGGCCAAGGCTCGCGTGTACGAGCGCACGCAGGAGGCAGCCGTCTACAACGTCCAGGACGAGGCCACACGTCGCATGGTCGAGGACGCGGATGTCATCGAGGGGTGCCGCGCGATCGGCTTCACCCTCGGGGCGCCGGCGCCCTCCATGCTGGGCGTCGTCGACGACATCCTGGTCGACCGCGCGTTCCTCGACGACCGGGCCGAGACGGCCCAGGAACTCGGCACGGTGCGCGACGTGCGTCCGATGGCGCCGCACAACGTCGCAAATGCGCTCGCGGCCGCGGCCCTCGCCCGTGCCTTCGGCGTGCCGGCAGCAGCGGTCCGAGACGGCCTTCGTTCATTCACCCCTGCGGCGCACCGCATCGCAACGGTGGGAACGGCAGGGGGAGTCGTCTACGTCGACGATTCCAAGGCGACCAACGCCCACGCGGCGCAGACGTCGCTCTCCGCCTATGAGTCGATCGTGTGGGTCGCGGGAGGGATGGCCAAGGGCCAGGAGTTCGACGACCTCGTGCGTTCCGCGAGGAGTCGGTTGCGTGCTGTGGTCCTGCTGGGCGTCGACCGAGCAGTCATCTCGGAGGCACTGGCCCGACACGCCCCCGATGTGCCGGTCATCGTGGTCGAGAACCCCGAGACTGGGGCCATGGCCGAGGTGGTCCAGCACGCCGCGTCGCTCGCCGAGCCGGGGGACACCGTCCTGCTCGCGCCCGGGTGCGCCTCGTGGGACATGTTCCGTGACTACACCGATCGTGGTCGGCAGTTCGCCGATGCCGTGTCGGCCCTCCCCGGATTCACCGCATGAGCGAGACGACCTCCCGCGTCGAGTCGGACGAGGCACAGCCGGAGCAGCCGGGTCGGCTCGCCCTGCTGCTGAACCACCCGCTGAGCACGTACTACCTGCTTCTCGGCGCGACGCTCCTGCTCCTCGCGCTGGGCCTCGTGATGGTCCTGTCAGCGTCGAGTATCGAGAGCTTCCGGGTCTTCGGTTCGGCATACACGCTCGCCCAGCGGCAGGGCGGATTCGCGGTGCTCGGCGTCGTCGCCATGCTCTTCGCTGCACGCACGTCGGTCCAGTTCTGGCGCGGATTCGCGTGGGTGCTGTTCGCCATCGCGTTCGCGCTCCTCGTCCTCGTCCTGTTCATCGGCGTGGAGGTGGCCGGTCAGCGGAACTGGATCGACATCATCGGGCCCTTCCGGCTCCAGCCATCGGAGTTCGCCAAGCTGGCGCTGGTCGTCTGGGGCGCGAGCCTGCTGTCGCAGCCGAGCCGAACCATGGACAGCTGGAAGTCACTCCTTGTCCCGCTGCTGCCGGTGGCTGTCGTGATGATGCTGCTCGTCCTCGCGGAAGGCGACTTCGGCAACACCCTCATGCTCGCGGCGATCACGATGGGCATGCTGTTCGCGGCCGGGGCACCACTGCGCCTCTTCGCGATCATGCTGTCAGTCGGTGCAGGTGCCATCGTCCTGGTCACCCTCGCTGCCCCCTATCGGATGCAGCGCTTCACGTCATGGCTGGATCCGGGTGCCGATCCGCTGGGCTTCGGGTGGCAGGTCACACAGGGCCAGTACGCACTGGGCACGGGTGGTTTCTGGGGAGTGGGACTCGGCGCCAGCCGGGAGAAGTGGGGATCCCTGCCCGAGGCGCACACCGACTTCATCTTCCCGGTCATCGGCGAGGAACTGGGTCTCGTCGGCAGCCTCACAGTCCTGGGACTGTTCGGACTCCTCGCCTTCGCCATCTTCCGGCTGGCGCGCAATACCGACGATGCATTCGTGCGCCTTGCCTCGGCTGGTGTGGGGTCGTGGATTGTCATTCAGGCCGTGATCAACATCGGCGCGGTGCTCGGGATCCTGCCGATCACCGGCGTGCCGCTTCCGCTGGTGTCGTATGGCGGATCATCGCTGGTGCCCACTCTGGTCGCCCTGGGGATGCTGATGGCCTTCGCGCGCGCGGAACCGGATGCGCGCCGGGCACTGCGGCGCAGGAGCACCGCCCAGTCACTACGGCGGCGCTGACGTGCATGTCGTCCTCGCTGCTGGCGGAACGGGCGGGCACATCGAGCCGGCACTGAACGTCGGTGATGCACTTCGACGGCTCGACCCGTCGATCGAGATCACCGTCATCGGCAGTGACCGCGGTCTCGAGGCAACGATGGTCCCGGCTCGGGGCTACGACCTGGTCATGGTGCCCGCGGTGCCGATGCCCAGACGGCCCGGTGCCGACCTGGTCCGCCTGGGACCCCGCATGCGCACGGCCGTGCGACAGGCGACCCAGGTCCTGCGCGATCGCCAAGCCGATGTCGTGGTGGGCTTCGGCGGATACGCGGCGGTGCCTGCTTACCTGGCCGCGCGACGGACGCGCACTCCGCTGATCATCCACGAGGCGAATGCCCGCCCCGGGGTGGCCAACCGGCTCGGCGCGCGCTTCACGCAACATGTCTACTCGTCCTTTCCCGAGGCGATGCGCGGCTCGACGGGGATGGCGCTGCCGCTTCGCCACGCCATCTCGACCCTTGATCGTCCGGCGCTGCGTGAGCAGGCCCGTCAGCAGCTGGGACTGTCCGCCGACGCACCGGTGCTGCTTGTCTTCGGCGGGTCGCAAGGGGCGATGCGACTGAACTCGGTCGTGGCGGGGGCACTGCCTGCCCTGCGTGATGCGGGAATCGAGGTGCTGCACGCCTTCGGCAGCCGGAATGATCCGCCGGACCCGGTGCCTGGCTATGTGGCCGTCCCCTTCATCGACCGGATGGACCTTGCCTACGCGGCTGGCGACCTGGCCCTCACGCGGGCAGGCGCCATGACCTGCGCTGAGCTGGCGGCCGTCGGACTACCCGCGATCTATGTGCCACTGCCGATCGGGAACGGTGAGCAGCGTGTGAACGCGCTGCCTGTCGTGTCGGCGGGTGGTGGGGTGCTCGTCGATGATGCGGAGATCACTTCGGAGTGGCTCACGGCGATGGCGGTCGAGGTGCTGAAGGATGGTTCACGGCTGACGTCCATGGGCTCGGCCGCGTACGAGCATGGTGTTCGCGACGCTGACGAGCAGCTGGCCCGCATTGTCATGCGGGTGGCTTCGGGAGGGCAGCCGTGACCACCTCGCAGGATCTCGGCCGCGTCCACATCGTCGGAATCGGCGGTGCCGGCATGTCGGGCATCGCGCGCATCATGGTCGCGCAGGGAGTCACCGTGTCCGGCTCGGATGCCAAGGACTCGCGCCGGATGCAGGCACTTCGCGCGGTGGGCGTGGACGCGAGAGTGGGTCATGACGCGAGCCTCGTAACCGACATCGACACCCTGGTTGTCTCAACGGCCATTCCCACAGGGAATGTCGAGCGCATGGCTGCTCGAGAGCATGGCATCCGCGAGCTCAGTCGTGCAGATGCGCTTGCCGCGGTCATGGCCGGCAGCCGCGGGGTTGCGGTGGCGGGCACCCACGGAAAGACAACGACCACCTCAATGCTCACGGTCGCGTTGCAGCACTGCGGCGTGGATCCGTCGTTCGCCATCGGCAGTGAGCTCAACGAGTCGGGGTCCAACGCGCACCTGGGGTCGGGCGATGTCTTCGTGGTCGAAGCGGACGAGAGCGACGGTGCGTTCCTCGTCCTCGAGCCGATCGCCGGGATCGTCACCAACGTCGAAGCCGATCATCTCGACCACTGGGGGACGCTGGCCGCAATCGAGCAGGCGTTCCTCGATTTCGCCACCGGGATTCGCGATCGCGATGGTTTCCTGACCGTCTGCGTCGACGATGCGGGAGGTGCGCGGCTTGCGCTTCGAGCGCGCGAAGCCGGTGTCGACGTCCGAACGTACGGTGAGTCGCAGGAGGCCGACTACCGACTCAGCGATGCTCGCCTGACGGACACGGGCTGGGCATTCGACACGGTTCACAACGGGGTTCGGCTGGGCGAGATCTCGTTGGCGGTCCCAGGCAAGCACAATGCGCTGAATGCTCTTGCGGCATTCGTCGTCGGTCTGGGGCTGGACTATCCGGCAGCCGACCTGCGAGAGGGGCTGGAGGCCTTCACCGGCACGCGGCGCCGGTTCGACTTCAAGGGCCAGGTCAACGACATCCGTGTATTCGATGACTACGCGCATCACCCGACGGAGATCGAGGCAACCCTGCGGGCGGCGCGCGAAGTGGTCGGTTCCGGTCGGCTTGTCGTCGCTTTCCAGGGGCATCACTACTACCGCACGGCGCTGTTCGTGGATGAGTTCGGCGCGGCCCTCGGGCTGGCGGACGAGGTGGTGGTGCTCGAGGTCTATGCGCCGGGGGAGACGCCGATTCCCGGTGCCAGCGGTCAGACGATGGCGGCGAATATCCCGCTGCCCGCTGAACAGGTCGTCTTCGAGCCGTCCTGGTCGGCGGTTGCCGGCCACCTGGCTGCCCGAGCCAGGCCAGGCGACATCATCATGACGCTGGGTGCCGGTGACATCGGCATGATCGGTGTCGAGGTGCTGGAGCAGCTACGGGCCGGAGCGGTTGCGACATGACAGCACCGACCATGGCCGCGGAGCGATCGCGGGAGGCCGACGGCCTGTCTGACCGTCGCCCACGTCGACGCCGTCGCGTACGGATCGCCCTCGTCATCCTCGTCCTCCTCCTAGGTGCTGCAGGTGTCTGGCTCGTGTGGTTCTCGTCCGTGCTGGCCGTGAAGGACGTGCGCGTCGTCGGTGTCGACGGGACTCGAGCGGAGGCAGTGCTCAGTGCTGCGGCCGTCCCGGTCGGCGTGCCCCTTGCCCGTATCGATGCCGACACCCCCCAGCGGTCCGTGCTGGCGCTGCCGTGGGTGCAGTCGGTGGAGGTGCGCCGCGGCTGGCCCACCGAGGTCGTCATCGCGGTCACCGCGCGGGTCCCCATCGCGAGCATCACGCGAGGGGACGGTGCAGCCGATCGATCGGCGGTGGATGCGCAGGGAGTTGTCTTCACACCGGTCGGTGCGCTGCCCAAGGGACTGCCGACCGTGTCGGGGGATGGCGTGGGGCTCACCGCCGCGATGGCGGTGCTGGCCGAACTGCCGGCGGACCTGGCTCCTCGGGTGGTGTCGCTGTCGGCGACCACGCGCGACAACGTCGATCTGACCCTGCGGTCCGGTGTCCTCGTGCACTGGGGCAGCGCGGAGCAGGCCGATGCCAAGGCGCAGGTCCTGCGGGCACTGATGCGGCACAAGGCCGATGTCTACGACGTCTCCGCGCCGGAGCTGCCGACCACCTTCCGGGCCCGCTAGTACCCAGCCCCCGCGCCGCAGCCGGGACCACACCGCACCGCAGCCGGGACCACACCGCACCTCGACCGGGACAAATGGCCAAAGACACCCCCCTCGCCCCCCTTCTTCAACCGTTTCTCCCGGAATCCGGGAGAAACGGGTGAAGAAGGCACCGGGAGCCACGTTCTTCGGCGATTTCTCCCCGTCGGTCGGCCTGATTCCCGAGTCGGCGGGGTCGCGGGTCGGACCAGCATCGGGCCCTGGCCGGCCGCCCTGGCGGGTCGCGGGGAAAATCTGGGCCCTGTCACTTGCGTAACACCCGTCTCTACCCCTACCCTCCCGCCGGCTGCAAGCGGGTCGATTTCTCAGTCTCCTGTTGAGGTTGAGGGTTTGCAGCCAGCAGTAGCTGCCGGGCGTGTGGCCGGGCAGCACCGGATGAAGGGACGGCGGCCGTGGCGGCTCCGCAGAACTACCTGGCAGTTATCAAGGTCGTCGGCATCGGCGGCGGTGGCGTGAACGCCGTGAACCGCATGATCGAGGTCGGCCTCAAGGGCGTGGAGTTCATCGCCATCAACACGGATGCGCAGGCGCTGCTCATGAGCGATGCCGACGTGAAACTGGACATCGGCCGCGAGCTCACCCGCGGCCTTGGCGCAGGCGCCAACCCGGAGGTCGGCAAGAAGGCCGCGGAGGACCACCTCGAGGAGATCGAGGAAGTGCTCAAGGGCGCCGACATGGTCTTCGTCACGGCTGGCGAGGGTGGCGGCACCGGTACCGGCGGCGCACCCGTCGTGGCCCGCGTGGCCCGTTCGCTCGGTGCATTGACGATCGGCGTCGTCACCCGGCCCTTCGGCTTCGAGGGCCGTCGTCGGCAGTCCCAGGCGGACACCGGCGTCGACAACCTCCGTGCAGAGGTCGACACCCTCATCGTGATCCCCAACGATCGGCTGCTCTCGCTGGCCGACCGGAACATCAGCGTCATCGATGCGTTCCGTCAGGCCGATCACGTCCTGCTGCAGGGCGTGTCCGGCATCACGGACCTGATCACCACCCCGGGCCTGATCAACCTGGACTTCGCCGATGTGAAGAGCGTCATGCACTCGGCCGGATCCGCGCTCATGGGCATTGGCTCGGCGCGCGGTGAGGACCGTGCGGTCGAGGCAGCGGAGAAGGCCATCTCGAGCCCGTTGCTCGAAGCCGGCATCGACGGGGCACATGGCGTCCTGCTCTCGATCTCCGGTGGCAGCGACCTCGGCCTCTTCGAGATCAACGAGGCTGCGCGCCTGGTTGCCGATGCGGCTCATCCGGATGCGAACATCATCTTCGGTGCCGTCATCGACGACACCCTCGGCGACGAGGTGCGCGTCACGGTCATCGCCGCGGGCTTCGACGGTGGGGAGCCACCGGCCAAGCGCGGTGGCGGAGCCACTGCCCGGCTGCGTGAGGGCGGCGACACCGGGGAGGTGCCGGCCGTCGTGGCGCCGGGATCACGGACGCTGTCGCAGCCCCGCACCATCGCCTTCGATGATGCGGACGACGATCTCGATATTCCCGACTTCCTGAAGTAGGCGTCGACTGACGTTGATCGACCGACGGAGCATGCTCCCGATCGCCGTGGGGCTCGTCCCGCCCCGGAACCCTGGTGGCCGCCCAGCTATATGGGCGGCCACTGGTCGTTCGGGCGGGGTCAGCCGTCCGCCCTATGACACGTTGAATCTCGCTAGCCATGTGGGCGACGATGAGGAAGCGGTAGCGGCCAACCGTGCCCTGCTTGCCGTCGCCCTCGGATCGACGGGGGACCGAGTGGCTGTCATGGCCGCCGTTCACGGTGCGGAGGTCGCCACGGTCACCGACCCCGGGGTGACGGCGGGTGTCGACGGACTCGTGACACAGGAACCGAATCTGGTCATCATCGCGATGGGTGCCGACTGCGTGCCGCTGGCCCTGATCGGTGCCGATGGCCGAACGGTGGCTGTCGCGCACTGCGGCTGGCCTGGGCTGACACTGGGGATCGTGGATACCGTGGTGGCTGCCGTCGAGCGACTGGGCAGCGGGATCGCCGCGGCGGTGCTCGGCCCGGCCGTGTGCGGCACCTGCTATCCGGTACCGCAGGAACGAGCGGCCGAGGTGGCAGCGCGTTGCTCCCCTTCGGTCGCGGAGGCGGCGGTGGTCACGTGCCCGGACGGGCAGCCCGGCATCGACGTGCGGCGGGGAGTGCAGGCGCGCCTGCTCGAACTGGGCGTGGCGCCGGAGGCCATCGCCTGGGCCGGTGGATGCACGGTGGAGGACCTGAACCTGTTCTCCTTCCGACGTGATGGCGTCACGGGTCGGCAGGGCATCGCCGTTCGACTCGGCGAGGTTGCGAGGATGGGCGCGTGACACCCGACGGCACCGAGGCGCGGACCGCGCAGATTGAGGGCGGTCTCGCGGCCGTACGGGCGCGCATCGAGGCGGCTCGACTGGCTGCGGGCCGTGCCGACAGCGTCGAGCTCGTCGTCGTCACCAAGACCTTCCCTGCTGCAGATGTGGACATCCTGGCGGCTGTCGGCATCACCGAGGTGGCGGAGAATCGTGATCAGGAGGCCCGCGCCAAGCGCGAGGAATGCGCGCCGGCAGCGGCGGGCCTGCGCTGGCACATGATCGGCCAGCTGCAGCGCAACAAGGCGGCATCCGTGGCCCGCTGGGCTGATGTCGTCGAGTCTGTGGACCGGCCGGAGATCGCGGATGCGCTCGGCCGGGCCGCGTCGAACGCGGGCCGGGTTCTCGAGGTGCTGCTGCAGGTCGCACTCGACGTTGACCCCCGGGACGACAGAGGAGGCGTGCCGCCGGCCGCTGCCATGGCACTTGCGGAGCGGGTAGCTGAGCAGCCGGGCCTGGTCCTGCGCGGCGTGATGGGGGTCGCGCCGTATCCGGGGGACCCACAGGAGGCCTTCGGCCGGCTGCAGGCTGTGTCGCAGGAGCTCCGCGCGCGATGGCCACAGGCGGACCGAGTCTCCGCGGGAATGAGCGGAGACCTCGAGCAGGCGGTCGCCAACGGGGCGACACAGGTCCGCATAGGGGGCGCGGTACTCGGCCAGCGCTCCTACGTGCAGTAGCGTCGATACATTGACGGCGGACACGTCGGACCCAGGAGGATGACAGGCAATGGCTGGCGCAATGCGCAAGATGGCCGTCTACCTCGGCCTCGTCGAGGATCACGGTGACGAGACGTACGACGAGTACGAGGAGTACGAGGCGGCCCGTCGGGGCAGTCGGGAGTCCCGTACGGCCCCCCGTGGCTACGACGAGCGCTACGACGAGCGCCCGGACGACCGGTACAGCAGCCGCAGTGTGCGCCCCATCCCGGACACCCGGGCCGTGCGCACCTTCCGCAATGACGGCGCGGCCCCCAGCCGCCCGACCTCGGCACCCCTGGCCGATCGGCGGCCAGCACCTGACCTGAGCCGCATCGAGACGATTCACCCGCGCAGCTACAACGATGCCCGCCGGATCGGCGAGGACTACCGCGAGGGCATCCCGGTGATCATGAACCTCTCCGAACTCGAGGATGCCGATGCGAAGCGGATCATCGACTTCGCCGCCGGTCTGGTCTTCGGCATGCGGGGCTCCATCGAGCGCATCACGAACAAGGTCTTCCTGCTGTCGCCCGTCAATGTCGATGTCGGTGACGAAGCGCGCGCGCAGATCGCCAAGGATGGCTTTTTCAACCAGAGCTGACGTTCGTGCGGCGCGGATGACGTCGACGTCCGTCGGCATGAGCAGGGGAGTGTCGCGATGAGCGCCGTCGGTCAGGTGCTGGCGACCGTCCTGTGGCTGTTCTGGCTGGTGATGATCGGCCGGCTCGTCCTCGACCTGGTCCAGGTGTTCGCGCGGGACTGGCGTCCTTCAGGGATCCTGCTGATCATCGCCGAGGCGATCTACACGATCACGGACCCGCCGTTGCAGCTGCTGCGCCGGATCATCCCGACGGTGCGGATCGGGACCGTGCAGTTCGATCTCGCCTTCCTGATCCTGCTGATCGGTCTCCAGATCCTGATCAACCTCGCCCTGCTTCTCTAGCCCCGCCGCCGACCTGCGAAAGGCCACCACCATGCCGCTCACCGCTGCCGAGGTTCGCGCCACCCAGTTCACCACCACCCGCATGAGGTCCGGCTACGACATGGACGAAGTCGATGCCTTCCTCGACATCGTCGAGGCCGACGTCTCGCAGTATGCCGACGAACTGCAGCGCTCACGCGATGGTGAGGCCGTCCTGCGCACGCAGTGCGACCAGATCCAGGCCCGGCTGACGGCTGCCGAGCAGCGGCTGGCTGAGGCAGAGGCGAGACCTGCCGCGGCGGTCGCCGTGGCAGCTGTCGCGGACCCCGAGGTGCCGGCCGAACTGGCTGCGCAGCTCGGCGAGAACCCTGATGCCGCGGCCGTGCTCGCCGTGGCCCAGCGCACGGCCGAGGAGATCATCCGGGCAGCCGAGGCGCGCGCTGAGGCGGTGCGCACCTCGGTGCGCACGGTGCTCGATCAGCAGCGGGCGCTGCTCGACGGGTAGTTCTTCAGCACGTCGTGGAATGAGCCCTCAGGCGCGGGCGAGCCACAGCGTGGCCGGGAGCTCCGTGGCGACCTCGACGGATCCCCGATCCGGGCTGCCCTCGACCATCGACGTCGCGAGCACCTCCGCTGCGATCAATGCCGAATGCTCCGTGATCGCGGCGTGCAGTTCGGCATCGTCTGATACCCACCACACGGCGATGCGATCCGACACGTCGAGACCGGCGCCCTTGCGCCCCTCCTGCAGGGTGCGCACGACCTCGCGGGCCAGACCGGCGCGGCGCAACTCGTCGTCGATATGCAGGTCAAGGGCCAGGCTCTCGCCCGACTCGGTGACGACCGCCCAGCCCTCCTGCGGGGTCTCGGTGACGACGACATCGGCATCGGTGACATCGACGCTGCCGAGCTCACCGGCCTCGACCGTGACGGTGCCGTTCTCGCGCAGTGCACGCACGATGGCAGCCGGATCGGCAGCGGCGATCGCCGCCGCGACGACGGGGGTCTGCTTGCCGAAGCGTTGACCGAGCGAGCGGAAGTTCGCCTTGACGCTGACATCGACCAGTCCCGCGCTCTCGTCGGCCAGGGCCTCGAGATTCAGGACGTTGAGTTCCTCGGCCACCTGCTGACGCAGATCGGCCGGCAGGCTCGCCCAACCAGCGGCGGAGATGAGGGCGCGACGCAACGGCTGACGGGTCCGCACTGACGACGAGGCGCGGGCAGCGCGGCCGAGTTCGACGAGGCGACGCACCAGGGCCATCTGCTCGGTGAGCTCGACGTCGATGAGCGTCTGGTCTGCTTCCGGCCACGCGGCCAGGTGCACGGACATCGGCGCGTCCGGATCGGTCGTGCGGAACAGGTCCTGCCACACCCGCTCGGTGATGAACGGCGTGAACGGGGCCAGGCACAGGGTCACGACGCGCAGGGCCTCGTGCAGCGTGGCGAGCGCAGCCGGATCGCCGTCCCAGAAGCGACGCCGCGAGCGACGGACGTACCAGTTGGAGAGGTCGTCGACGAAGGCCGACAGCAGTCGACCCGCGCGCTGGGTGTCGAAGGTATCGAGGGCCTCGTCGACACCGCGGGCGAGCAGTTGAGCCTCGGACAGGACCCAGCGGTCGATGACGGGGCGCTCAGCCGCGGGGGGTGCGCCGTCACTCGGCTGCCAGCCCGCCGTGCGGGCGTAGAGCGACTGGAAGGACACTGTGTTCCAGTACGTGAGCAGCGTCTTGCGCACGACATCGGCGATGGCCGCGTGGCCGACGCGTCGGGCCTGCCACGGCGATCCGCTGGCGAGCATGAACCACCGGACTGCATCGGCGCCGTGGTCGTTCATCAGCGGGATGGGCGCGAGGATGTTGCCCAGATGCTTGCTCATCTTGCGGCCGTCCTCATCGAGGATGTGACCCAGGCAGACGACATTGCGGTACGACGACTCCCCGAAGACGAGAGTGCCGACGGCCATCAGCGTGTAGAACCAGCCGCGCGTCTGATCGATGGCTTCGCAGATGAAGTCGGCGGGGTACTGCGCTGCGAACTCGTCTGCGTTGTGATGCGGGTAGCCGAGTGCGGCGAACGGCATCGCACCCGAGTCGTACCAGCCGTCGATGACCTCGGGTACGCGGAAGGCCTCCGTGCCGCAGTGGGGGCACGGGATGGAGATGTCGTCGACATACGGCCGGTGCGGATCGGTGTCGCTGACATCACGACCGGCGAGCTCGCTGAGTTCGGCAAGCGAGCCGACAGCGGTGAGGTGCCCTTCGGGGCAGCGCCAGATCGGCAGGGGAGTGCCCCAGTAGCGGTTGCGCGACAGTGCCCAGTCGACGTTGTTGGTCAGCCAGTCGCCATAGCGACCCCACTTGATGGTGCCGGGGAACCAGTTGGTCTGCTCGTTCTGCGCGAGCAGTTCGTCCTTGATCGCCGTGGTGCGGATGTACCAGGACGGCTGTGCGTAGTAGATGAGCGGTGTGTGGCAGCGCCAGCAGTGTGGGTACGAGTGCTCGTACGGGACGTGGCGGAACATCAGGCCGCGCTGCACCAGGTCGTCGACGAGGGTCTCGTCGGCCTTCTTGAAGAACATGCCGCCGACGACGGGCACGGACTCGTCGAAGTGGCCGTCGGGACGGACCGGGTTGACGACAGGCAGGCCATACCCGCGGCAGGTGATGAGATCGTCGGCGCCGAAGGCCGGCGCCTGGTGGACGAGGCCCGATCCGTCGTCGGTGGTGACGTAGTCGGCGAGCACCACGTAGTGCGCGTCGGGGATCTCGACATAGTCGAACGGCCGCACGTATGGCAGCCGCTCGAGATCGGTGCCGGGCAGGGTCTCGATCACGGTGGCGTCGTCGCCGAAGATGGACTCGACGAGCTCCTGCGCTACGACGAGCAGTTCATCGTCGGAGGTGCGGACAACGGAGTACGTGGCGGTGGGCTTCACGGCCACTGCCGTGTTCGACACCAGGGTCCACGGCGTCGTGGTCCAGACCAGCAGGGCGATGCCCGGGTAGCGGCTGGCGAGGTCGGTGTCGGTGGCGACCGGGAAGCGCACGTAGACGGAGGGGTCAACGACGGTCTCGTAGCCCTGGGCGAGCTCGTGGTCGGACAGGCCGGTGCCGCAGCGCGGGCAGTAGGGGGCAACGCGGTGGTCCTGCACCAGCAGGCCCTTGTCGAAGATCTGCTTGAGCGACCACCACACGCTCTGGACGTAGTCGCGATCCATGGTCCAGTAGGCCCGGTCGAGGTCGACCCAGTAGCCCATCCGGCGGGTCATCTCCGAGAACTCGTCGACATGGCGCAGGACCGACTCGCGGCAGCGCTCGTTGAAGGCCGCGACCCCGAAGCGCTCGATATCGCCCTTGCCCGTGAAGCCCAGCTCCTTCTCGACGGCCAGTTCGACGGGCAGGCCGTGGCAGTCCCAGCCGGCCTGCCGGGGGACGTAGTAGCCCTTCATCGTGCGGTAACGGGGGAAGACGTCCTTGAAGACCCGAGCCTCGACATGGTGGGTGCCGGGGGTGCCATTTGCGGTGGGGGGACCCTCGTAGAAGACCCAGGTGGGCCGGCCCTTGCTCTGGGCCACCGAGGCCGCGAAGACGTCCTCCTCGTCCCACATGGACAGGACCTCGTGCTCCATGGCCGGCAGGTCGACCTGCGCTGGCACGGCCCGGTACATGGGTCCTCCGGTGAGTCGGCTGAGTATGGCTCGTCAGGATATCGGCGCGGCATCCTGCGCGAACGGGCGCATGGGCCTAGCATCCGTCCGATATCGGGCATCAGCGACACGCCAGGGACGGCGTGACCACCGCGATGGCCGCGATGAACAGGGGAACCGATGGCTAAGGCAGCGAAGCCCGTGAAGAAGGCTGCGCCCGTGAAGAAGGCCGCGCCCGTGAAGAAGGCCGCGCCCGTGAAGAAGGCCGCGCCCGTCAAGAAGGCCGCGCCCGTCAAGAAGGCCGCGCCCGTCAAGAAGGCCGCGCCCGTCAAGAAGGCCGCGCCGGTCAAGAAGGCCGCGCCCGTCAAGAAGGCCGCGCCCGTCAAGAAGGCCGCGCCGGTGAAGAAGGGCGAGCGGCGGCTCGCCGTTCGCGAGGACGAGACGCCCTGGACGCCGAGGGAACTGGCAGAGGTCAAGGCGGCCCTGCATGCGGACCTCGATCGGCTTCGTCAGGAGATCGCGAACGCCGAGGAGGGACTCGCCGATCTCATCCGCGACTCGGGCGAAGGTGCCGGCGACGATCAGGCAGATGCCGGCAGCAAGACCTTCGAGCGCGAGCACGAGATGTCCCTGGCCAACAACGCGCGCAGCATGCTCGACCAGGTGCAGCACGCGCTCGACCGGATCGATGCAGGCACCTATGGAGTGTGCGAGTCCTGTGGCCGGCCAATCGGCAAGTACCGCCTGCAGGCCTTCCCCCGCGCAACCCTGTGCATGAGCTGCAAGCAGGCGGAAGAGCGCCACTAGCGCCGCAAGTAGGGTGGGGCAGTGACCGCAACCACTGCCATCGTCGATTCGGCTGTGCGTCGTCGCAGCCTCATCGTCCTGGGATGTGTTGCTGCAATGGTCGTCATCCTCGACCAGCTGACCAAGCACTGGGTCGTTGCGACGATCCAGCCCCGGATGGAGTCGGGCGAGGGTCCGTTCATCCTGCTCGGCGGGTTCCTGAAGCTGACGTACACGGAGAACACGGGTGCGGCCTTCTCCATGGGCACCGGCTACACCTGGATCTTCTCGATCATCGCCGTCGTCGTTGCCGTGGTCATCCTGCGCTCGTCGCGCCGCCTCGGCAGTACGGCCTGGGCCGTTGCTCTCGGC
>CAJAKT010000161.1 GCA_903940375.1 uncultured bacterium
AGATAGATGCCGAGCACCTGATACATGACCGGGCTGGTTTTCTTGACGATCAGTTCGGTCAACTGGACGACGGCGGCAATGGTGACGATGAACGGGAACGATGCCCGCGCCCTGAAACTACGCGCCGAAGGGAAGAAGTCGGCCTGCACACTGCAGCCCTACAAGGGCAGCATTGCCGACCGTCCCGCAGCCTCATCCTTACCGTCCATGGACGGCATCGCCTACAAATGGGCGGAGAACCCCAACTGCGGCTACTTCCGATGCTTCGGCATGACCGTCCGGGCTGACGACCAATCCTGCCCAAATGGTCTGTATGTCGAGATCAACCTTCTGGACGGTAACGACAACGTCGTCGCATATAGCAACGACGTCGTCGGAGCGCTGAATCAGGGACAGAAGGCGAAGCTGATCTTCGACGTCACCGACGACAGCGTCCGCTCCGCCCAGTTGAACGAAATCTCCTGCTACTAGTCGCCGATCACCCGACCACGCGGTCGACCGGAATCGCCATCTGAGGCCCCCGCGGTCGCGCTTACGGCGATCTAGCCTCTCGGCGCGCCTACCCGGCGCGGAGGCCCCCGAGGAATGTGTGCGTCCTACTGGGGCGCGACACCTCAGCTGAGCGGAGCTGACCGCCGTCTATCCCCAGACACTCGGCACAAGCGCTCCCCACGATTGCAGCCCATAAGGTCCACCTGTTGCCGAAGCGGCGGCCGGCGGTCCAGTCGCCGGGTCCGGTGCGGTCATGCCTCCGCCCGAAACCAGTGACTCTCCTGACAGGCAGCCTAGGAGCGCGCGCCTAACCGTTGCGCGCTGAGCCCGCCCGCCGCACGGTCCGTCCGGCGCACCGGATCCCCGTGACCCGCGGTCGCGGTCCGCGGGTTTCGACTGCTCCTCGGATGGGCATCACAGCATCGGATGAGCGGCTCGTCCGCTCGCAAGGAATGGGGGAATCACATGCGTAGGCCCGGACTGGTACTCGGCGTTGTGACGGTGTGTGTCGCCGTCCCGGTGGCGGGTTTCGTCATCTCATTGGCCACGGCGGCGCCGGCTACGACATCGACCGCGCCGTCGTCACAGATGCCTAGCGCTTCCCCCACCGATGCGCGGGCGTCCACCGCGCCGCCGCCCACGTCGTCACCTCCCACCCCCTCCCCGTCCCCCACGGCATCAAGCGTCGACCCCCTCGCGCCGAGCCCGACTCCGAAGCCGCCCCGCTCCCCCACCACCGCGCCGCAGGCCCCGACGCCAGCGGCGTCCT
This sequence comes from uncultured bacterium, assembly GCA_903940375.1. Classification (GTDB taxonomy): domain Bacteria; phylum Actinomycetota; class Actinomycetes; order S36-B12; family S36-B12; genus UBA10649. The sequence goes on from CAJAKT010000161.1 coordinate 1,262, forward strand.
CGGCGATGTCGCCCCCAGCGAGCGCGCGAGCCACGCGCCCGACCGCGACGCACACCAGCGAGCCCGCGCCAGCAGCGTCATCGATCGCCGCGGCGCGGCCCAAGCCCCAGGACAACCACCCCATCGGCGGCTGGACGGCGCCCGCTGTCGGGCCGGGCATCACCCCCATCGCCGCCCCCCGCATGGCGTCCGGTCCACGGGCTCAGGTGACGGTGGCGTGCAGCCCGTCAACGGCGTGCACGGTGAGCGGATCGGCTCTGACGATCACCCCGGAAGCGTCCTCGGTGACGGTGACCTGGTCCACCGGTGCGCGCCCGGGGTTCCGACCGTGGGCGGTGGCACGGACCTACCGGGCCTGAGGCTTCTTCCGGGCGGGTCGCGGCACCGCCTGGTCGCTGGATACCAGGGCGGTCATCACACTGGCCCAGTACTCGTTGCGCTGCTTGTTCGTCGCCGGCCCGTTCAGGGCGCCCGCATCGACCATCTGCTACCCCACCGTCACCGTCATCACGTCCCAGGCCGTGATGCCCGGGCGGACCCACCCGGCTGCCTTCCCGGCAACCAGCCACTC
>CAJAKT010000162.1 GCA_903940375.1 uncultured bacterium
GGAGATCGAGTTCACGCTGACGGTGATCTGGTTGTACGGATTGGTGTTCGACGAGGTGGCGTGGCAGATGGTTACCTTGCGGTCATTCGCGCTGCAGTCGCTGTCGCGGTCGCAGCAGTCGCTGTCCCGGTCGCAGTCACCGCCGTGGTCGCTCTTCGCAGCCGCATCGGTGGGGGCGGACGCATCGGGGGTCGGCGCTGGATCGGATCGAAGGGATCGTGCCTGTGTGCTGGCATCGAGACAGACGATGACGGACTCGATCGGCGAGCCCATGCCGCTGACGTACTCACCGGCTTGCGGATTGTTGAAGACGACGGGTCCACGCGGCGTGCCGACGATGACGTTTCCGTACTCCCAGTCGGCACGTGGTGCAGCGAAGGGAACTGCGGCGGGGGGCAGGGTGTAGGTCTCCTGCCCGTCGAAGCCGGTCTGCCGCCAGCACATGTCACCGAAACCCTGCTGGCGCCAAAGGGACGGCTGGGTGAAGTCGGTGCCGCGCGATGTCACCCGAACGCGGCCATCGCCATCGGTCGCGACGGCGATGAGGGCGATCGGCTGGTTTTCCGCGACGAGCCGCAGCCTGCCGTCCTGAGTACCGGTCGTGAGGTGAATCTTCGATGGCGTCAGCACCTTGTCCACCGGGGGAACGAACGGGTCTGCAGGGATGGCCGCGGCCGATTCAGCCGACCCATCTGCAGCTGCTGGCAGGGCGAGCGGCAGCGGAGCCAGCAGGATTGCGGCAACCCCCACGGCACTGAGCATGTGGGTGAGTGTCGAGCGCATGGTGGTCCCCCCTGATTCGGCCTCAGCGAGGATAAGTCCGGCTTGCGCAGTCCGCTGGCAGGCTTATGTCCCCGATTCGAGGGTCGCGAACACGATCATGCGGTGGTCGTCGGTATGCGGCGGGTCACAGGTCGTGAGCGTGAGCGTGGGCCGGCCGGTGCCGAGTGGATCGGGCCCGAGCACCCAGGATGCGTCTGGCTCGACGAGTTCGGTGTGGTCAACGGTGTAGAGGTGCGCCGTTCCGGTGCGATCCGTGGCAGTCACGCGGTCGCCGGGGCGCAATTGGTCGAGATGCAGGAACGGCGATCCCCAGCCGGTTCGGTGACCGGCGACGGCGAAGTTGCCCGGCTTTCCCGGCCTCGCTGTTGCGGGGTAATGCCCGGGCCCAGCGGCGAGGGCCGACTCCGTCACGTCGGTGCCCACGTAGATGACCTGGTCGCTGACGGGATGCTCCGAGGTACCGGGTCGGGTGAAGGTCAGGGCGGCAAGGGGGCGGGCGGACGGCGAGCTGGTTGCTGCCGGGACGCTCGACGACAAACTCGGGCGGAGGGTCGCGGTGGTCGGTTCGATGGCGGGTGCTGTCATCGGACTGTCGGGGACGGTGACGAGCGGCGCGTTCCACGCCTCGGCCGCCAGTTGCTGGCCCGCCTCGTAGGCATCGTCAGATGCGCCAATCCCGATCAGGGCCGAGGTCGCTACGAGCGCGCCGGCTGCAACCAGCAGGCCGGCCGCGGTCCACCGCAGCAGGGGGGCACGGGTTGCCCCAGATTCGGGCGGCCACAGGACGAGTACGACGACGACGGCGATTGCCAGCACGGCGGCGGGCAGTGGCCCGACGGCGGGCGCGACGCTCACAACGGCGCTGACGGGCAGCAGCCATACGGCTGGGGAGTGCGCATGGAAGGCGGCGAATGCGATCGCGCCGGCCACGGCGGCCACGGCCCATCCCGGCTGTCCCGGAACCAGCACCCGACCGATCAGCCAGGGCAGAGCGGCTGCGACCACGATCTGGACGCCGAGCAGGGTGAACGGGCGACGTGCCACCGGGCCTCCCTCATCGTGGGCCTGTGCCGTGGGTGACTTCACGCTACGGCGAGGCCGACGTCTTCGCAGGCGCGCGCAAGCTCGTTGTCTCGCGTGAGCATCACGTCTGCGTGCGACAACAGCGCGGTGGCGAGGTGAATGGAGTCGAGCGTTCCAAGATGCAGGGTCGGGATCCGCCCGGCGAGGTCAAGGACATCAGCATCGATGACCACGAGGTGGACCCCGCCGAGAGTCGCCAGCAGGTAGTCGTCGCCCTCGTCGTCGTTGTCCGACGCAAGTCCCACGCGGTTCAGGGCCCGCCGAACCTCGACCTGCGCGAGGGTGGATGTGATGAGCGTTGCGCTATCTGCCGTGAAACCGTCGATCAGGCCGTCCACTGCTTCGCTGTCGGACTCCCCTCCGGTTCGCTTGATAAGGACGCTGGCGTCGCAGTAGACGGTCAGCGTCACCGGGCCGCCCTGTCCGACAGCAGGGCCGCGGTCAACGCAGCTCCGGTTGGGCCGGTGACGCGACGATCGGTGGAAAGCGGCACATGGGGGCCGATCGGTGGCCGGATGTTGGCCCGGAGCCAAGGGGAAAGATCGGGCTGCAGAGCGTCGCGAAGGTACGTCTCAATGGCCGAGCGCACGATCTCCTGCTGGCTTCGGCCCGTGGCATCCGATCGCTCCCTCAACTCGGTGGCGAGATCGTCCGGCAGACGCAGGTTCATGGCCATGGAATAACGGTACCGCTCTCGGTACCAAATCGGCGGGTCGGGAGCACGGGTGGCGGGGCTTCCGTGGAGACGATTTCAGGAATGCCCCCATGGGTCGGTAACCTGTGGGCGCTGGCTTGGGGACCTGTCCCCGCACCAGCACGCAAACACCCTCCTGCCACGGAAAGACCGTGGCCGTTTAGTCCGAAGGAGGTGGGTTGTTCATGCGTCGTTACGAAATCATGGTCATCCTCGATCCCGATCTGGAAGAGAAGACCATCGCCCCGAGCCTGGAGGCGTTCCTCAAC
>CAJAKT010000163.1 GCA_903940375.1 uncultured bacterium
GCGCGGCGCCTGGCCCGCGACGGCTTCGCCGTTGCCATCATCGATCTCGACGAGACGGCCTGCGCGCCCACCGTCGACGAGATCCGCGGATCGGGTGGACAAGCCCTGGCGGTTGCTGCGGATGTCTCCGTCGAGGCTGCCGTCACAGCTGCCGTCGAACGGATCGCTGCCGAACTCGGCGCGCCCACTGTGCTCGTCAACAATGCCGGGATCCTGCGGGACAACCTGCTGTTCAAGATGACGCTTGATGACTGGGATGACGTGATGTCCGTGCACCTGCGCGGTGCCTTCCTGATGTCGCGGGCAGTCCAGAGCCACATGGTGGCCGCGCGCTGGGGCCGAATCGTCAACCTCTCGAGCATCTCTGCCCTCGGCAATCGCGGCCAGGTCAACTACTCGGCAGCCAAGGCAGGACTGCAAGGCTTCACCAAGACGCTCGCTATCGAACTGGGCCCGTTCGGCGTCACAGCGAATGCCATCGCCCCAGGCTTCATCGCCAGCGAGATGACGGCTGCGACGGCTGAGCGAATCGGCATCCCCTTCGACGAGTTCATGGAGATGGCGGCCGCTGATACGGCCGTCCGGCGCGTCGGCGTACCGGACGACATCGCTGGCACCGTGTCCTTCCTCGTGTCAGAAGATGCCTCGTTCATCTCGGGTCAGGTCATCTATGTGGCCGGCGGCCCGACGATCTAGCGGAGGTGTTCGTGCGAACGTTTGCCAGCATTGACGATTTCTGCTCGGAGGTCGGCAAGCACCTCGGTGACAGTCCATGGGAGACGATCGACCAACAGCGCATCGACATGTTCGCCGAGGCAACAGGCGACCATCAGTGGATTCACGTCGATCCCGTGCGCGCGGCCGAAGGGCCGTTCGGGACGACCATCGCTCACGGGTTCCTCACGCTGAGCATCGTCCCGGTCCTCCTCAGTCAGACCTTCGCTGTTGACGGACTCACCGCCTACGTGAACTACGGCACGGACCGCATCCGCTTCCTGCGGCCCGTGCCCGTCGGCTCGCGCATCCAGGCACGTGCGACGCTCGCCGCCGTCGAGCCGACAGCACTCGGACGGCGGGCCACGATCACCGTTGAGGTTCGACTCGACGACGGCGGACGACCCGCCTGCGTCGCTGACCTCATCACCCTGCTCATCGCCTGACGCGGTGCTCGAGCCGCTACCGAGGCCGCCACCGCTTCCACAGCGCCGTCGCCGAGGCTCGCGGCTTGTCATCCCACCAGAGTTCGACGCCAACCGTCATCTCGTCCTCGTCCGCAGCCACGATTACCGCCCGAAGCTCGGACGGTTCGGCCAGCGGTGCCGGCCGACGGAATCGCACATCGAGTCCCGCGGTCACGTAGGGCAGCAGGGCCTGACCCGGTGCCATCCAGCCACGTTGCTCAGCCTCCAGCACGACGGCCGCCGCACTGTGGCAGTCCAGAACCGTCGAGATGATTCCACCGTTGAGGTAGCCAAGGCCGTTGTTGTGCTCCGGCCGTGGCATGAACGTCGCCACCACTGCGTCCTCACCCGGAAAGCTGCGCAGCTTGAGCCCAGCCGGGTTCGCGTGCCCGCACCCGAAACATGTGAGCTCCGGATAGAGCCGCTCCTGGATGCTCAGCCCAGATGCGGGTCGTGCATTCACATGGCCTGTCATCCACACTCCTGTCGCGCACGCCGCCCTCACATGGGAATGTAGTGGGCGGGCCGGTAGTCGGCTGCTCAGTTTCAGTTGGAGGGCCACGTGGCGTTCACGTTCGATAGTCAGGCCGCCGAGCTGCTCGCCGCCGCGGTCGGTCATGCGGAACGCATCGTCGACGAAGGGGACACCGCCATTGCGGCGGGGAGCGGCGACCTACCCGTTTTCGCCACTCCGGCGATGATCGCGCTCATGGAGGCGGCCGCATGCGCCGCCCTGGCCGGACATCTGCCGTTCGACCACACCTCTGTCGGCGTCCATGTCGACGTCAAACACCTAGCTCCCTCAGCCATCGGCTCCGCCGTGTCAGCGCAAGCACGCATCCTCGAAGTCAGCGGATCCCGCGTGACGTTCGAGGTGAGCGCGGCCCACGTCTGGGGCGGGGAGCAGGTCGAGATCGGCCGCGGCACGCATGTCCGGGTCGTCGTCGATCGCGAGCGATTCCTGCACGCGATCTAGTAGCTAGATGCCGAGGGTCGACCTGGGGTAAGCCGCATCCGGGTCGGTCATGATGTTGACCAGGTACGGGATCCCGGATGCCATGGCCCGATCGATGGCCGGACCGATGTGCGCTGGGTCCGTCACCGTCTCCCCTCCACCGCCGAGAGCGATCACCACGTCGTCATATCGCGTCGGCGATAGGTCGGTGATGACGTCGTAGCCGTAGAGCATGCGCATCGGCTGCTTCTCCAGCCCCCAGCCGGCGTTGTTCCCGACGATCATCACTGCAGGGATGCGATGGCGAACGAGGGAGTCCACGTCCATCAGCGAGAACCCGGCGGCCCCGTCGCCCATCAGCAGGAACAGCGGGGACTGCGGGTGCACGAGTCCGGCGGCCAGTGCATAGCCAGGCCCGGTGCCCAGGCAGCCATACGGTCCGGGATCCAGCCATCGGCCCGGTTGCTCAGGCTCGATGTACCGGCCGGCGAAGGAGACGAAGTCCCCGCCGTCCCCGATAACGACGGAATCAGGCGTGAGCCGCGGCAGAAGTTCACCGTAGATGCGCGCTGGATGGATCAGCGGACTCTCGCTGCGCAGATCCGGCTCGTCAGCAGCCATCGCGGCCACAGACACGCCGCGGAGCGACGACACCCATGCCTCATCTACCGCAGGACCGTCCGTCAGCGCCGTGAGAATCGTCCGAATATCGCCGACGAGGGAGCACGCCACGGCGCTGGCAGATGACCGCTCGCTCTCGGCATCCACGATGTGGATGACCGCGGCGGGCGGATCACCGAAGCTGCCATAGCCGAGCCGGAAATCGAGCGGCGTCCCGACGACAATCACCAGATCGGCCCCCTTGAAGGCAGCCGAACGTGCGCGGGTGACCAGGTGCGGATCGGCAGGAGGGATGACTCCGCGTCCCATCCCGTTCGCGATCACCGGCAGATTCCGAGACGACACGAGGGCGCGCGCCTCATCGACCGCGTCACCCATCCACACACCGCTGCTGAGGATGAGTACGGGGTGTGACGCGGCCGCCATGAGCGACCGTGCCCGCGCAATCATGTCGGGGTCTGGTGCTGCGCCGTGGTCGACCACGGGCGGCCGGCCGTCCTCGCGCGGCGCTGGCGCGAAGATCACGTCAATGGGGATGTCCCAGAAGACCGGGCCTGCATGTGCCGATGCGGCCAGCGCGAAGGCGCGGTCGCCATCGGCCCGGATCGCGTTGACATCGTGAGTCGTCCACGCTGCCTTCGTGATCGGCGCGAGGATCGGCGGCTGGTCGAGCTCCTGCAGCGCGCCCTGGCCCCAGCGTGAGTCGGGCGACCGCCCACCGAGCACGACCAGAGGGGTGCCGTTGAAGTGCGCCGTCGCTATGCCACTGACGGCGTTGGTCACGCCCGGCCCCGCCGTAACCGCCGCGAACCCCGGCGCGCGCGTCAATCGGCCCGTTGCCTCTGCTGCGAAGACGGCGCTCTGCTCGTGGCGCACGTCAATAAGCCGCAACGGCCCGCCCTGCTCCGCTTCCAGCCGATCCGACAGCGCATCGACCCGGGCCTTGCCGCCAACAGCGGCGTCGTACACGGGGAAGATATGCGCGCCCGAGAGGGAGAAGACCGTCGACACTCCCGCCGCACGCGCTGCATCGACAATGTGCTCGCCACCGTGGACGGGATCCATGACAGCACGGTACTGATTGAATCTAGGATGTGGCGGGTGTCCGAGACATCCGCACCTATCGACCGCTTCCGCGCCCAGTTGCTAGGCCCAAAGGGCCGCTTCGCGATCATTGCCGGGGCGCTGGTCATCTGGCTGATGGATGCCGTGTTCTCCCGCTTCCTCATTCGTCGTGGTGCCGTATCGGGCTCGAACGCCGACACGGTGATGGCGCTCGAGACGGTCGGGACCCTCATCTTCGTCGCTACGGTGGTCGCACTGGTCATCGCGGTGCTCGCGGGAGCAACCCGCCTGATGCTGCGCCTCGCTGCCGTGTATCTCGCCTTCTCGGTCATCCAGGTGATCATCAGCGTCATCTCGATGCTGGCATCCGCAGGCACCCAGCGCTCCGAGGGGCTGGGCAGCCTGTGGGATGTCGGTGCGATGTACGCCCTCAGCGTCACCGTGTTCACCTTCGTCTACGTGTACCTGGACCTGATCACCCCCGGCGGCGCATTCGTCTGGCCAGCACGCGACGGCGAGGAAGCACCCACGCCCAATCTCATCGACTACATCTTCATCTCCCTGAATGTGAACTCCACCTACGGACCGACATCCGAGGCCGTGATGTCCAGGCCGACGAAACTCATCATGGGCATGCAGGTGCTCCTCGCCATCCTGATGCTGACAGTGCTCATCTCCCGCGCTGTCGCGGCAACAACTTCGTAGCTCACGCATTCAGCAGATCGGCGGCAGTACACGGTTTGCCTGTGCAGCAGCAGCCGCACGTGTCGTCGCCCGGTCAGGCTGGGCTTCGACCGGTCGTCCGATCAGCAGCATGACGAGTCCGATCAGGACTGATCGCCTGCTCTGTTTCGAACTCGGTTCGGGGTCGCGCGATTCCATGACGTCTCCATTCGGGCACAGGTGATCGACCCGTGCCGGGATGAGTGCGATAGGTAGGTCGACGGATCGCCACACCAATGTGAGGAGTGCACGAGACGTCGGGAGCAGTTGCAGGATGTGCAACGTGAACCGTGGAGCGAGGGGCTCTTACGGGTGCGCTAGTCCGCCAAGGGACGCGCGCAGCAGGGGGAGGCTAGGACCTGTAGCCCTTGGTATTCATCATGAATGACCCCGATCTGCCGCTGTCACGATCACTGATCGGATCGTGAGATCGCGACATTAGCGGCACTTCGCCAGCGAACGCAACTACCCGCGGCTCACTGCGCGTCTCAATCGCGCAACGATCCCGACCCGTGTCCTCGGAGGCTTACCTGACGCGCTGGTCGAGCCACCCATGCGGCTGACGATGACGTCGTATGTCGCACGCGGCATGATCGCGCCCTCGCGGCGAACGGCAACTGCATGGACCGCGAGAACACGATCGTGGCGCACCCAACTCTCGCGGCCCTCGGCATCCCACGGTCCTGCCCCGATCGATAGCCAGCCGCGCTCACCTTCGTGGTCTCGGCTCGACAGCATCAGGACAACCAGTCGAGTGTCATCGGTCCGACCGACGACAGCCACTGGACGGTCCTTGCCGATGCTGGCGTCCTCCTCGAAGGCCACCCAGGTCCAGACGATCTCGCCCGGATCGGCATCGCGATCGAGTTCCGGGCTGTACTCCCAGGCGATCGGCCCCGTGTACGCGTGCGCGCCGCCCTGGGCCGGAGCCGGCTCGCCCGCAGACCCACCAGAAGACATGTCGAAACGCTAGCAGCGCGTCGACCACGAGAGCCATGTAAAGCATATTTGACACGCAGTCCGATCTACTTTACATTCGTGATGTCAAAGATTCTTTACAGAGGAGTGAGCGTGTCTTATCAGGAGAAGAACCAGTGGGTCTTCGGGGTGGTGACCGTGCTGTCCTTCGCGGTCTACGCGCTGATCATCATCAGTCGCGCGCAGGACGGTCCGCTGGTCGAGGTCGCCTACGCCTGGCCGATGGTGTGGACCGTCATCGCAGCGATTCTCGCGAACATCATCCTGATGATCATCGTGTCCATCGCCACCCGCGACCGCGGTCAGAAGGATGAACGCGATGAGGAGATCAACAGACGCGGCGAGCAGATCGGCATGTCGATGGTGGTCGTCGGAAGCGTCGGCGCCCTGATCATGTCGATGCTGGAACTCGAGTACTTCTGGATCGCGAACGTCATCTACCTGTGTTTCGTGCTGTCCGCGCTTCTGGGCACCGTCGCCAAGCTCGTCGCCTACCGACGAGGCTTCGTCGGATGGTGAAGTCGACGAACGTCACGAACTCCATTCGCGCCCTTCGCTTCGCACATGGCGAGATGACGCAGGCCGACCTCGCCCAGCGCATCGGCGTCACCCGGCAGACGATCATCGCGATCGAGCAGGGTCGCTACTCACCCTCCCTTGAGATGGCCTTCCAGATCTCCCGCGCATTTGCGGTTCCCCTCGATGACGTATTCCAGTACCCCGATACCGAAAGGCAGTCGCCATGAAAGCGATGACACAGGACAAGTACGGCTCAGCGGACGTCCTCAATCTGCGAGAGATCGCCACGCCGGGCATCGGTGACAACGACGTGCTGGTGCGAGTCCGCGCAGCAGGCGTCGACCCAGGTGTCTGGCATCTGATGACTGGCCGGCCCTACCTCGTGCGCGCCATGGGGTTCGGCCTCACGAAGCCCAAGGTCGCGGTTCGCGGCCGCGACGTCGCTGGCGTCGTTGAGGCGGTCGGTGCTTCCGTCACACGCTTCCAGCCGGGCGACGAGGTCTACGGCACCTGTGAGAGCGGCTCCTTCGCCGAGTATGCGGCAGCGCCCGAGGGGCAGTTGGCCACCAAGCCCGCCAATCTCACTTTCGAGCAGGCCGCGGTGACACCCATCTCGGGGGCCACTGCGCTGCAGGCGGTTCGTGACAGCGGCCGCGTGCAGCCCGGCCAGGAGGTACTCGTCATCGGTGCCGCTGGCGGTGTGGGTTCGTTCTCCGTGCAGATCGCCAAGTCGATGGGGGCGCGCGTGACCGGTGTCTGCAGCACCGCGAAGGCCAGCGTGGTCCGGTCCCTCAGCGCTGACGACGTCATCGACTACACGGCAGAGGAGATCACCGCCAACGGTCGGCAATATGACGTCATCATCGACACGGCCGGCAACCGCCCGCTGTCACTTCTGCGACGGGCTCTCACACCGAAGGGAACCCTTGTCCTGGTGGGCGGCGAGCACGGTGGCGGACCGATGCTGGGCGGGTTCGAGCGCCAACTCATGGCGCCACTCGTCTCGGTCTTCGTCGGCCAGCGACTCACCGGACTGGTGGCAAGGGAGAGGGCCACGGACCTCGACAGCCTGACCCAACTCATCGAGGCGGGCGAAGTCACGCCGCTGCTCGATCAGACCTACCCGCTTGCCCAGACGCCGGAAGCCATCCGGCACATCGAGGCCGGCCATGCGTGCGGCAAGGTGGCGATCTCGATCTGACGTTTCTCGATCCGAGCCGATGAAGGCGGCCACTCTCGTGGGAGCATCAGCCTGTGACAACCGCCAGCCCGGCTCCGACGAGCAAGTCAGCGCTCGGTGGAGTCCCGGCGAAAGCCGGCATCATCCTGGCGACACTGATCGCCGGCGCGATCGTCGCAAACATCAATACCTCGATCTCCAACGTCGCCCTCCCCTCCATCGGGCGAGCGCTGGACGCAACCGACACTCAACTCACGGCCATCACAGATGCCTACCAGCTCGGGATCGCCGCCACGGTCCTGTATCTCGGCGCCGTCGGCGACCGCTATGGGCGCAAGAAACTGTTGCTGATCGGTGCCGCCCTGTGCGTCCCGTTCTCGATCCTTTCAGCGATGTCGACCACTGCGACCATGCTCATCGCCGCGCAGATCGCCGTGGGCATCTCGTGCGGCATGCTCTACCCGACGACGCTTTCGCTCATCGCCTCGCTGTGGAGTGGCCCTCCGAAGACGCGCGCCATCTCGCTGTGGACGGGCATCGGCACCGGCACCTCCGTGCTCGGCCCGATCCTCGGTGGCTGGATGCTCGGCTCGCTCTGGTGGGGGTCGGTCTTCCTCATCACCGTTCCGGTGGCCATCGTCGTCTTCGTCGTCGGCTTCATCGTCCTGCCCAAGAACGGCGGCGAGGTGCGAGAGCCCGTCGACCACCCCGGTGGCGGCCTCAGCGTGGTGATGATCTCGTCGTTCGTCCTCGGCATCGTGCTGCTGCCGCAGGGATTCACTCCCGTCATCGGAATCCTCTTCGGCGTGACGCTCGTGTCCGGACTCCTCTTCGTCCTACGCGAGCGCCGGGCGCCCAATCCACTGTTCGACCTGAAGGCCGCCTCGATTCCGACGTTCTGGGTCGCCTTCGTCGTCGGACTCGTCGCCTTCGGCGCCCTGGTCGGCGGGATGTTCATCGGCCAGCAGTTCACCCAGAACGTCCTGCACCAGACCCCGCTCACCGCCGTTCTGCTGACCCTGGGGCTTGCGGTCGGGATGATGCCGGCCTCGATCATCGCGGGCAATGTCATCGAAGCGAAGGGAACGCGGCTGCCATTCATGTTGGGGCTCGGCGTCGTGGCCATCGGCTTCGTCGAGATGCTCATCTTCTGGGAGCCCGGCGCAGATCTTGTCTGGGTGGTCGTCGCCTATCTCCTGCTGGGTGTCGGAATCGGCTTCTCCTCCACTGCCGCCATGCGTTCGCTGAGCATGTCGCTTCCCATCAGCAAGGCCGGTATGAGCTCGGGCTCCGCCGACCTCACCAAGGACCTCGGCGGCGCGGTCTTCCAGGCGTTGCTCGGCACACTGCTCGCCATCGCCTACAGCCAGTACTTCGTCAAAGCCTTCGCCACGCTGCCGCCCGACCAGGCACAGGCACTGGGCAAGACTGCGGCGGTTCAGATCGCATCCTCGTACGAGGGCGCCGAGGCCGTCGCTGCAACGATGTCGAGCGCCAATGCGGCCGAACTCATCAATGCGGCTCAGCAGGCCTTCACCGAAGGCAAGGCCGCCGCGATCCTCATGGCCATCGCGTCGGTTCTCGTCGGTGTCGTACTCGTGTGGTGGAAATACCCGCACTTCGACGAGGAGCGCGCACTCTTTGCCGACGTAGCAGCAGAGCCGCCCGGTCAGACCCCAGCGGGGCCGTGACCGGACGGCTCGTCAGCTTGCGGTGACCGTCAGATAGATCAGGCCTTGTCTTCGGCCTTGTCTTCGGCCTTCTCCTCGGCTTCGGCTTCCTTCGCGGCAGCCTTGATGTCGGCGGCAACGACGTTGTCGACAGCAGACTCGACAACGCGGTTGGCCTTGTCGAGGGCCTTGCGGATCTCAACGACGGCCGGGTCGGACACCAGCGCGATGATGCCCGAGTGGCCGGGCGCGATCGCATCCTGCAGCTCGTCAGCGAGCTCCTTCTTGTGATGAAGCTCGCGCGCCTTGCCGGTGGCTGCGCCAGCAGCGCCCAGCACGATCGCACTGCCGATGATCGACGGCGGGAAGATGACGCCGAGCACAATGCCGCCGACGACGCCCCAGCCGAGGCCACGTCGCGTGCTGTGATCAGTGGTCTTCTGAACCTCCAGCGTGCCGTCGTCCTCACGCTTGACGACGATGACGCTCTCGATCTCAAGATGACGGCCGTCTTCGACCGACTTCAGCACCTCGTAGGCGTCCCAGGCGGCCTGGGTGTCGTCGAAGTCGGCGACGAGCAGGGTGTAGGCACCATCGCTGACTGCGACGGCTTCGATGTTCATGTCCTCGGACATTGATGCTCCTTCAATTGGTTGGTACGGAGGGGCAGAGGTTGTGCTTGAGCGAACGGGTCACGCCTTCTTCACGACACTGGACTTGAGCATCATCGGACCGAAGCCATCGACCTTGCAGTCGATGTCATGGTCACCCGAGCCCTCGACGAGCCGGATGCCGCGCACCTTGGTGCCGACCTTGATCGACGTCGCGCTGCCCTTGACCTTCAGGTCCTTGACGATGATGACATCGTCGCCGTCCGCCAGCGGATTGCCGACGGCGTCCCGGACCACATGCCCGGCTGGCTCGTCGTCGGCTCCACCAACTGCCCACTCGTGGGCGCACTGCGGGCAGACCATCAGGCCACCCAATTCATAGGTGAATTCGCACGCACACTCGGGACAGGGCGGGGTTTCGCTCACCGCATCACGCTACCGCCCGTGCCCGGTCGGAGGTCGGGAGACCCTCAACGCGAGGTGAGCGCCAGTGCCGAGGAGAACGCGGCGACGACCTCGGCCTTGCTCCACGGCACCGGTGACTGCGTGATGAAGAAGTCGGCCAGCGCAAGATCCGAGAGCTCATCGATGTCAGCGTTGGTGATGCCGAGGCTGCCGAGCACGGGGAAGTCGAGCTGCGCGAGTACCCGCTGCACGGCGCGCACAGCACGGGAGCCGTCCTTGCTGCCGTCGTCGGGCTCGCCCATGGCATCTGCGACCCGCTCCAGCTGCTCAGGCACATGCTGGCGCTCCCGCTCGAGTGTCTCGACGAGAACCAGCCCGATCGTCAGGCCGTGCGGCACGTGCTTCATGCCGCCGATGGCCTGCCCAAGGGAGTGCTCGGCCGTGCAGTCGGAGATGTTCATCGTCAGGCCGGCCATCATGCTGCCGCAGGACATCGCCGCGCGGGCCGCTGCGTCGGTGCCGTCGCGATAGGCCGCGACGATGCCCGGCGTCATCATCCGGATCGCCTCGAGCGCAATCGCATCGCCAATCGGCGTGCGGCACTTGGCCACCATGCCGGCGATCGCCTGCGCCAGCGCATCGATGCCGGTGTTCGCGGTCATCGAGGGCGGCATGCTGTAGGTGAGCAGCGGATCCACCAGTGCAATCTGTGCTCGCAGGTTTGCGTTCGCGATCCCCGCCTTTCGACCCGACTCCGGATCGGACACCACTGCCCCGCCGGAGACCTCCGAGCCAGTGCCCGCACTTGTCGGCATGGCGATGAGCGGAACGGTCGGCACGGGATACGTCGGCGGACCGCTGATGAACTCCCGGAACGTCACGCCGAGCTGGGCGCCCAGGCGAGCGGCCTTGGCCGTGTCGATGACGGAGCCGCCGCCGAGGGCGACCACCACCCCAGCACCGGATGCAGCGAGCGCCGCGATGGCATCGTCGATCATGGCGATCGTCGGCTCGCCCGCTGGCTTCTCGAAGCGGACGAAGGTCAGGCCGTCAGCCGATGCCAGGTCGGCCAGCAGCGCGGCGACCGCAGGGTTGTGCACCTCGATGCCCTCGTCGACCATCAGGAAGACCCGATCGGTACCCAGTTCCGCAATCGCGGCCGGGAGCGTCGCCCCCATGCCCTCCCCGAATCGAATCTTGACCGGGAGGTTGTTGGCGAACGGCGGGATGACGGTGCTTGTCATGTTTCCTCACGGGGTCGCGGTGGCGGGTGCGGTGCGCCTGATTCTGCTCCATCCGATGCTACGTGGCGAACGCCGTCCACCATCGCGGGTCCGCGCTTCACTCCGTCCGATAGATGTCCGCTCGATGGTCGATGCGGTAGATCTCCACTCGCGCCGCTTCATCGTCGATGCGGTACAGGACCCGATACGGTCCCCTCCTCGCGGCGTGCAGTCCCTCGAGTTCGCGCCTAAGCGGCTTCCCGACCCTCGCCGGACTGCCCGCCAGATCGCCGAAGAGGAATTCGATGATCGCCGGGACGATCCGCGGCGGCACCTGATGCAGATCGCGCCGGGCAGTTGCAGTGAGGACGACGTCGTACTTCACGCGGACGAAGCGGGTACGCCGAACTCGTCTCGGACCTGCTCCTCGGTGGATACCCGTCCGGCCGCAACATCGGCATGTGCGGCAGTAATCGACTCGTGAATCCCCCGTTGGGACTGCCAGAACAGCGTCTCCTGCAAGGACTCCCACTCCTCCATCCCGATGAGCACCGCCGCCGGCGACCCGTTCTTGGTGATGGTCACCTGCTCGCGAGTCGTTGCTGCGGCGTCGACGAGTTCGTTCAGCCGGTCCTTTACCTTGGAGATCGGAAGAATCTGCACACGTCCATTATCGGCCGGTATTACGGCCTTGTGAAGGCCTTTATTCAGGGTCATTTTGGCTCCCACCGCACGGAGATGTGTTCACAGGCCAGATCGTTGTGCCCAGTCCCTGTGGACGGCTCCTTGCGATCCACAGCCCCGATGGGGTAAGTCAGCTAGGGGACCCGGGGCTACCATCCACCAGTGGGGGTCGCGCCGTGACACTGAGCCGCACCTGCCGCCTCGCGGTCGCCTGCACCCTCTCCGCAATCCTCGCCCTCGCTGGCTGCAGCACCCCTGTCGAGTCCTCCCCCAGTCCCTCGTCCACGCACGTCGGCGGGGTCGAGGTGACCGTCCCAGCGCTATGGGCCGATCCGGCCAAGGGCGTCGGGGGCATCGAGCCAGCCGTGGTGTGGGCCGGCACGATCGGTCCGCCCGGCTTCGGCGTCGATCTGCAGACAATCGAAGCTCAGGGAGCCGGTGCCTCGTGGCAGGCAGCGAGCGCATCCGCCGCCGCCGTCGGCACGATGTACAGCGGCCTCGATCCGGCAAGCGTCGACATCGACTTCCAGATCACCGGGCCGATCGACGGGCCATCCGCTGGCGGCATCCTGACCGTGGGGGTGCTCGCGGCGCTGCGCGATACGCCGCTCAAGCCCGGCGTCACGATGACGGGGACCATAAGTCCCGATGGATCCGTCGGCCCAGTCGGCGGCGTCGACATCAAGCTCAAGGCCGCCCGAGACGCCGGCTACGACACCGTGCTCCTGCCGCCTGCGAACATTCAGGTGCTCACGTCAACGACGGGCGAGGCCGTGTCGGCCGAGCAGCTGGGCAAGGAGCTGGGGATCACCATCGTGTCGGTCCCGACACTCGCCCAGGCATATGAAGCGTTCACCGGAACGTCATTCGCGCCGGAGGTCCCTGTTCCCTACTGGCTGCCGCCGAGCGTCACATCGGCAGCTCATGCGACGGCCCAGGCCATGGTCGCGCGCTTGGACGAGGCGATCGCCCAAGCACCAGCCGATCTGCCTGATCGTGCGACCTACGAACAGCAGGCTGCCGACGTTCGTGTGGCCCTCGCCGCCGGTGACGACGCCACGGCCTACGGGATGGGGGCCGACGGCTACCTCGGTGTCGTCCGCGCCTCGGCCGAGGCGAAGATGCTCGCCACCATCAGGAAAGAAGGGCTCCGAGCCGCGAACGCGCAGATCCGCGCGGATGCCCAGACCGGGATCGACGATGCCACCACCACCATCCGCTCCGGGGCCGTCACGACCGGGCTGGGTCTGGAACAACAGCTATGCCTCCCCTCCGCCCTCGCCTGGCCGACTGAAGCGAGCGCCCGGCTGACCGTGCTCCTGACGGACCTGCCCGCCGCCGCCGACGAATCGACGCTGACGCTCGCTGCACGGATCATTGCCGAGCAGCGCGCCAGCATTGACGCATTCCTTCCCGATGCGCTGGCGGTCGTGCGAGCCATGCCATCGAAGACGGCACTACCGGAGGAATCAACCATCGAGTTCCTCTCTCAGTACACCAACTTCCTCGTGCGCGCCGGCGATGCGAATCTCGCCTATCTCGACGTCACTTCCGGCGGAGGATCGCCCTCAGCAGCAGGCTCGGATCTCCCCTCAGTTGTCCCCGTGGTGGCTGAACTCTCCAACCTCACCAAGCAGATACCCCTCGATGAGCAACCGCTGGCGCAGGAGATCGAGCAGTCGTCTGCCGCGATGACCTACTTCGTCGTCAGCACCTCGTCCATCGCGGCCACCCAGGCCTTCGGTCTCAACGACTTCGAGCTCGACGGAGCCGACACCGCCGACTACCCCGGTGCCCTCACGGCCGCGGTCGGCACGGGGCTGGCGACAGTCAACGGGTTCGCAAGCCAGCTCGGCCAGCGCGGTCTCGATGCGGGCTACCCCGTCTGGTCAGCCACGTGGGGAGCCGCAGCCGAGCGGGCCCTGACGGCCCGCGAGCGCGCAACGGCCGGGGGGGTGCTGGCATTGAACGAGATCTGGTACGACTCGATCAGTGTCCTCATGATCAACGCTGCCCCGTCGCCGCAGGAAGGCTGATCCCCCCTGAACGGTGGGTACGTGACTCCTTGTTCCCCGCGACAGCACTGGCGACACTCGAACTATGACAATCCGCGCCACACAAGTAGGTCGCCACGCCGCACTCCTGACCCTCATCGCCGTCACGGGCATTGCGCTTTCGGCCTGCAGTGCCGGCACGACGGATGCCAGCTCGCCCTCACGCGCGGCCGCCGGGGTCGCATCGCCGTCGGCTACGGCAGCCCCGAGCCCGTCGCCGTCTTCGACCCCCGAGCCGACTCCGGATCCGATCCCGTTGGGTACCCGCATCTGCATCGTGAACGGCTCCGACGTGACTGTGCCGATCAAGGCCACGGAGTACGACACCCTCGAGAGTCCAAGCGAGTCCCTCGCCCCGGGTGAGCAATCATGCGCCTCCCGAGCCACGGCGACGGTGTATCGCGTCTACTCCCCTGACAAGTCCCTCGTCACCCGGCTCACGGCACAGTCGAAGGTGCC
>CAJAKT010000164.1 GCA_903940375.1 uncultured bacterium
CCGTCCTCATCGATCTCGCAGAACGAGCCGCCATGCAGCCAGACACCGTGCTCCGCAGCAAGTCCACCGAGTGCCTGCACCAGCGGGCCGTCGATGGGCTGTGCGTGCGCACGAGCGGCATCAACATCGAATGCCCCGACATGCCAGAGCTCGGGCAGGATGACCATGTCCGCGTCGGCGGAAACCGTGTCGACCAGCTTCAGCGCACGGGTCACGCGATTCGTCACGGACTCCGATGTCGAGCAGTCCAACTGGATCACTGCCACGCGTACCGTCATACGCAGACTCTACGACGCACAGTCGTCAGACGCGGCTAGCGTGCACCCATGGACAGCACCGAGATCAACCCCACGGATCCCGAACTGATCGACATCTGGCAGCAGGCCCTCGAGGATGTCCTTCGAGTCAGTGCCTCCCTGGATGACGAGCAATGGCTTGCCGCAACGCCGTGCCCGGGCTGGACTGTCGCAGACGTCGTGGCCCACCTCGTCGCCATCGAGCAGGTGCTCGCGGGGACTCCCCAACCCGCACACGACCCGGACTGGAGCCTGCTGCCACACGTCTCGAATGACTTCGGCCGGTTCACCGAGGTCGGCGTGGATGCCCGCCGCGGGCACACGCGCGAGGAGGTGCTGACCGAGTTGCGTGACGCCATCGCGATCAGGCGCGCCCAGCTTGACGCTGTCCCGGCCGGCGAGCAGGTCATCGGTCCGCTCGGCAACCCCACCACGATCGAGCGCATGCTCCGCATACGGACCTTCGACACCTGGGTGCACGAGCAGGACATCCGCACCGCCACCGCGAACGACGGTGGATGGGATACCACCCCCGCCGTGATCGCCTTCCAGCAGATGATCCGGTCGCTGCCGGTTGCCTGGGGCAAGAACGCGCAGGCGCCCGTGGGCGCCACCGTCCACATGAACGTGACCGGCCCTGGTCCGCAAGCCGACATCTACGTCGACGTCATCGAAGCGGGCCGCGGCCAAGCATGTCCGCCCGTGCCCGAACCGACCGTTTCCCTGACCCTGTCGTGGCCGGACTACATGCGACTGTCGGCGGGCCGGATTGACGTCAACGACTCAGCGCTCAGACAACGCATTGAGCTCACTGGCGACTCGGCGCTCGCCGAAGCCATGCTGTCCGCGCTGACGATCACGCCTTAGCGGTCCACCGCCTCCACGACCAGTGCCAAGGCCGGGTCGGCAAGGAAATCAGCGACTGAGCGAAGCGCCCTCGAT
Source organism: uncultured bacterium (assembly GCA_903940375.1). Taxonomy (GTDB): domain Bacteria; phylum Actinomycetota; class Actinomycetes; order S36-B12; family S36-B12; genus UBA10649. The sequence goes on from CAJAKT010000164.1 coordinate 1,239, forward strand.
CCCGAGGCTCCGTCGATCACGCGGTGGTCGAAGGACAGTGACAGCTGCATCACCGGTCGCACGACAACATGCCCGTCCACGACCCAGGGTCGATCGAGAATTCGCCCCATGGCCAGGATCGCCGTCTGCCCCGGATTGAGGATCGGCGTACCGCCGTCGATGCCGAAGACACCGATGTTGGTCAGCGTGATCGTTCCTCCGGTGAGATCGGCCGGCGTCGCGCGGCCCGCGCGGGCCGTGTCGATCAGGTCCTGCACGGCACGCGCCAGATCGACGACGCCCAGTGCCGACGCGCCCTTGATGCACGGAACCAGTAGGCCGCGCGGTGTATCGGCAGCGATGCCGAGGTTCACATCGCGATGAAGAACCACATGCGCGCCATCCGGTGCATCGACCCACGTCGAGTTGATGATCGGCTGCTCCACGGCAGCGCGGACAAGTGCCGCGGCAACCAGGATCATCGGACTGATGCGCACATCCGCGCTGGACGGATGCTCACGCAGCTTGGCCAGCACCTCCATCGCGCGCGCCATGTCGACGTCGACCCACTCGGTCACATGCGGCGCGGTGAATGCAGACTGGACCATCGCATCCGCCATCGCCCGTTGTACTCCGCGCACGGGAATTCGCTCCCCGGCCACTGTCGCAGGCGCAGTCGTAGGCGTGGGCGTATGCGCAGGCGCAGGCGCAGCAACTGCCACCGCACTGCCGCCACTGGCCGACAGAACATCCTCACGCGTGACCTCGCCGTTCGGGCCCGACGCTGAGATGGCAGCCAGATCCACCCCGAGGTCGCGGGCCAGCTTGCGCACCAACGGCTTCGCGCGGCTCCTCCCTGTCGATGCGCCTTCCCGATTGGACCCAGCCACCCCATCAGCCGGACGGCGCGCACGGCGAGCGACGGGTACATCCGCGCGCACGCCATACCCGACGAGGACTGCCTGACGTTCCCCTCCGCCAACAGCCGGTAGAGCGGCTGTCTCAATGGTGATGATCGGTGAACCAACGGGCACGATCGCGCCCTCCACGACGTGCAGTTCGGCGACGGTACCCGCATACGGGCATGGGAGTTCGACGGATGCCTTCGCCGTCTCGATCTCCACCACCATGTCGTTAACGGCCACGGCATCACCCGGACGAACATGCCATCGCAGGATCTCGGCTTCGGTCAGGCCCTCACCTACATCAGGCAGGTTGAAGACGCGCAGCTCGCTCATCATCCGCTCATCTCAGTAGGCCATTGCTCGATCGACCGCATCGAGCACGCGATCAAGATCCGGGAGGAAGTGCTCCTCGAGACGGCTGGCGGGGTAGGGGGTGTCGTACCCCGTGACGCGCAGAACCGGTGCCTCCAGCTCGTAGAAGCAACGTTCCGTCACGCGAGCCGCAATCTCCGCGCCCAGTCCGACATTCGCTGCTGCCTCGTGCACAACGACCAGCCGACCGGTGCGTTCGACCGAGGCAGCCACGGTATCGATGTCGAGTGGGGACAGGGACTGCAGATCGATCACCTCCACGGAAGCCTCCGTGGAGGCACGTGCCGCATCGATGCAGGTGCGGACCATCGGTCCATAACACGCGACCGTGACGTCGGTGCCCACCTGAAGCACTCGCGCCCGCCACGGATCGGCTGAGCCTCCCGTGTCGAGCGCGTCGAAACCTTCATCGACCTCACCCTTGTCCCAGTAGCGGCGCTTGGGCTCGAAGTAGACGACGGGGTCGTCGCACGCAATTGCCTGCTGGATCGTGGCGTACGCCGCTTGCGGATCACTAGGGCACAGGACGCGCAGTCCGGCCGTGTGCGCGAAATAGGCCTCCGGCGATTCACTGTGGTGCTCGACCGCGCCGATCCCGCCGCCGAAAGGTATGCGGATCACGATGGGCATCCGAACCGTGCCCTCGGTCCGTCGGTGCATCTTCGCTACCTGCGACACGATCTGATCGAACGCCGGATAGACGAACCCGTCGAATTGGATCTCCACCACTGGCCGATAGCCACGCATGGCCAGGCCCACAGCCGCACCGACGATGCCGCTCTCGGCTAGCGGCGAATCCATGACGCGGTGCTCGCCGAAGTCCTTCTGCAGTCCGTCGGTGATGCGAAATACTCCGCCCAGGCGCCCGATGTCCTCGCCGAGCATTACCACCTTGCTGTCTCGCTCCATCGCCTTCCGCAGGCCCGAGTTCAGCGCCTTCGCCATCGTCATCGTCGTCATGGGGACAGCTCTTCCACGAAGGATGCCTCGTAATCGCGCAACCGACGCCGCTGCTCATCCAGCAGCGGATGCGACTCCGCATAGACATGGTCGAACATCGACCCCGCCGATGGCTCGACCATCGCACGAACACCATCGCGAACGAAGACCGCCAGCTCGTTCGCCTCATGATCAATCTGGTCGAAGTAGTGCCTGTCGGCGATGCCCTGTCGCGCGAGGAATACCTTCAGCCGCTCGATGGGATCGCGCAGGCGCCAGATCTCGAGCTCCTCGGCATGTCGGTAGCGCGTGGGGTCATCCGATGTGGTGTGCGCGGCCATTCGGTACGTGTAGGCCTCCACGAGCGTGGGTCCCCCACCGCTCCTGGCACGCTCAAGCGCCTCACGCGTGACGGCCATGACAGCGAGAATGTCGTTGCCGTCGACAAGCACCCCCGGGAAGCCGAAGCCCGCTGCTCGTTCGTGGATGAGGCCCGGGTTCCGCCGCTCACGCGGTTGCGAGATCGCCCACTGGTTGTTCTGGCAGAAGAAGACGACTGGTGCGTTGAAGACCGATCCGAAGACGAACGCCTCGTTGACATCGCCCTCATCCGTGGCGCCATCACCGAAGTAGGCGATCACCGCGTCGTCCGAGCCGTCCAGGTGGACGCCCATTGCATAGCCGGCAGCATGCAGTGCCTGGTTGCCGATGACGATCGTGTAGATCGCACAGCCGCGCTCGATCGGGTCCCACCCGCCGTTCGTGACCCCACGGAACATCGCCAGGATCTCCAGTGGCTGCACTCCGCGGCTCCACGTCACTCCGTGATCACGGTACGTGGGGAAGGCGAAGTCAGTTGGCCGCAGGCACCGAGCCGAGCCGACCTGGGCAGCTTCCTGTCCCAGGCTCGAAGCCCACAGCCCGAGCTCGCCCTGCCTCTGCAACGCGGTGGCCTCGGTGTCGAGGCGACGCACCAGGACCATGTCCCGGTACAGCTCCCGCAGTTCCGAGTCGCGCAAAGTGATCTCGTACCGGCCGTGAGGGACGCGCTCTCCCTCCGGCGAGAGCAGTTGAACCGCTGACGCCACACGACTTCCGTCGCTCATCGCACCTCCGAGGTCATCCTGTCATCGGATCCCGCTGGGGCGCTGCGCATTCGGCGTGTCCCATCCGACTCCACGGCGGTAGTGCAGAATGACGCCATGATGTCCACCCCCGAGACCGATGGCACCATCCGCGTCTTCCTCATGGACGACCACGAGATCGTCCGACGGGGGCTCGCAGACCTGATCAGCCTCGAGCGCGACATGGAGGTCGTCGGCGAGGCCGGGTCCACCGCCGATGCACTCCACCGCATTCCTGCTGCACGGCCCGATGTCGCCGTCCTCGACGTGCGCTTGCCGGATGGCAGCGGCGTCGAGGTCTGCCGTGAGGTGCGCTCATCCATGCCCGAGGTGCATTGCCTCATGCTCACGTCCTATGCAGATGACGAGGCGCTCTTCGACGCGATCATGGCTGGAGCCTCGGGCTACGTGCTCAAGGAGATCCGCGGCAACGACCTCATCGACGCGATCCGCCAGGTGGCATCCGGCAAGTCCCTTCTCGATCCCATGGCGACCCAGCGTGTACTCGAACGGCTGCGCAACGGCGAGAAGCACGACGGCCGACTGGACGCCCTCTCGGATCAGGAGAAGCGCATCCTCGAACTCATCGGCGAGGGCATGACCAACCGCCAGATCGGTGAGCAGATGCATCTGGCCGAGAAGACCGTCAAGAACTATGTGTCGAGTCTGCTCGCGAAACTCGGCATGGAGCGTCGAACACAGGCAGCGGCCTATGTCGCCCGCATGTCAGCCGAGCAGGATCACGCCCGCGGCTGACTCACGGATGATGAGCTAGTCGGAATCCAGCGGCACGCGCCACGTCAGCCGCGTCCCACCAGCATCCGACACGCGTTCGAGCCGGCAGCTACCGCCGAGGTCATGCGCACGGCTTGCGATATTGGCCACGCCCGACCTCCGTCCGGCACGATCGAGGCTGATACCGACCCCATCGTCGGTGACCACGAGCACCACATCGCCGCTGTCGATCTGCACGATGACCTCGACCCGCTTCGCATCAGCGTGCTTCGCCGCGTTGGTGAGCGCCTCGCGTAGTGCGGCCACCAGGTGGTCAACTGCTTCGGGGCCGAGCATCGAGTCGACAGGTCCGGAGAAGCGAACGGACGGTTCGAATCCCAGGAGAGCCGCTGACTGCGAGGTCTCACGAAGGACCCGTCCGCGCGCACTGTCAGATGGACCGTCGACTGGCTCATGCAGGGCGAAGATCGTCTGCCGGATCTCCTTGATGGTCTCGTCAAGTTCATCGACCGCGCGAGAGACCCGCTCAGCCGCTGCTTCGGGCACATCATCGATTCGCGTGGTGCCCTGCAGCATCATTCCGGTGGCGAAGAGCCGCTGGATGACGAGGTCGTGCAGGTCGCGGGCGATACGGTCGCGGTCCTCGTAGACCGCGAGCCGTTCATGCTCGCGACGTGCCTGCGCGAGTACCAGCGTCACCGCTGCCTGCGAAGCGAACGAGCCGCCAAGTTCAAGGACGTCGCGTGGCGCATGGCTCTTGGGATCACCCCACAGCAGGACAAGTACCCCGAGCACACGATCTGCCGTGCTGAGCGGGATGACGAGTCCGGGACCGAAAAGCGGCCCCTCACCTTCGATTCCCAGCAATCGCTCGCTCGACCGCTGGACAGTGCTCTCCCCGCCGACGAACGCGGCATGCGCGATCGATGCCGACGGGATCCGCTGCCCTTCCCAAGCACCCACAATCTCAAGGACGCCACTGACCTCGGGGTCCACGGCCTCGTCTCGACCATCGACGATCTCGACGAGGAGCTCACTCTCGTCATCGGGAAGTGCGACGAGTGCGACGTCAGCACCCGTCAGCGTCCTCGCACGATTCGCGATCAGGGCAAGGACCTCGTCGGTCTCACTGTCGGCGAGCACCGCGTTCGCGATGTCGGCTACGGCCTGCTGCCATTGCTCACGCTGTCGCGTGCGTTCGTAGAGTCGTGCGTTCTCGATGGCCACGGCTGCGGCCGCCGCGAGAGCCATGACCGTCCGCTCATCCTCCGATGTGAAGCCCGTGCCCGTGCGCTTCTCCGTCAGGTACAGATTCCCGAAGACCTCGCCACGCACCCGAACCGGCACTCCGAGAAACGAGCCCATGTGCGGGTGGCCGGCCGGGAAGCCAGACGAGGACGGGTGGGCCGAGAGATCCTCGAGTCGGATGGGAACGGGGTGGTCCACCAGTAGGCCGAGGATGCCCTTGCCGCTCGGCAGGTTGCCGATGACTCCGACCGAGGCCGCATCGATGCCCACGTGGACGAACTCCCCGAGCCCACCGTCGGAGTTCAGCACACCCAAGGCACCGTACGTGGCGTCAACGAGTTCGACGGCCGCCTGCACGATTCGGCGCAGCGTCGCACCGAGCTCAAGCCCCGCGGCGACAGACACGACAGCCGTGAAGAGCCCGCGCTCCCGGTCCTGCTGCGGCATCACGGCGTCAGCCTATGTCCGCGGGACGCCTCGTCCGATAGGAAGTGAGGGCAGAAGCAGTGACATGTCGGCACGTTCGGACTCCAGCCCCCATTGCTGGGCGTACCAGCCGCCGGCGGCCAGGAGTTCGTCGTGGCTGCCCTGGGCAACGATCCGACCCGCCTGGAGCTCCACAATCCGGTCGACGCCCTCCAAGCCGATCAGGCGGTGGGTGATGAGCAGCACGGTGGCGTCCTGCAGGGCTGTCGACATCGTGGCCGCCAGTGCATCCGCTGTCGGCCCGTCGAGATGCTCCGTCGGCTCATCGAGGATGACGATCTCCCGACGGGCCAGCAGGAGCCGCGCCAACGCGATCCGCTGGCGCTCACCACCCGACACGGCCACGCCGAATGACCCGACGGTCGTGTCCATCCCGTGGGGCAGGGAAGAGATCCACTCGCCCAGCTGGGCCTGCGCCAAAGCCATCGACACGTCGTCGTCGCTCGCCTGCGGATTGCCCAGGCGCACGTTGTCGGCGATGCTCGTGTCGAAGATGTGCGCCAGCTGACTCAGCATGCCGACCTGCTGCCGCAAGGCATCCCCGTCGGCATCCCGCACCTCTACTCCAGACAGGCGTACGGAGCCCGCGTAGGGCAGGAATCCCATGAGCACGGCCGCCAGCGTCGACTTCCCTGATCCGCTAGGACCGACGATGGCTACCCGAGCACCAGGCGGAACGGCCACGCTGATGCCCTCGATAGCAGCAGCGTCCGCCGTCCATCGAGCAGACATGTCGACGAGCTCCAGGCCTGTGAACGCGTGCGGCAATGCCACCGGCGCCGTTGGCTCGACGACGAGCGAGGGCGTCATCTCTATCTCTTGAATGCGTACTGCGGATCCGCGCAGCCGCTGATAGGCCAGCGCAGATGCGGGCAGTCCCGCCAGAATGTCGAACAGTGCGAGCGGCAGCAGCGCGACGACGGCGAGCCACACCGGTCCGATGCGCCCATCGATGACTGCGGGCACGGCCAGCACGAGTGCTGCGGTCACCGCCGCCCCCTGGACAACGATGCCGATGCCACCTCCAAGACCGAGGGCGAACGACTCGCGGGCACTCAGTCGCGTCAGGCCATCGTCGAGGTGATGGATGCGCCCGGTGACGGCAGCTGCCGCGCCGAATGCCGTGATCTCCGGAGTCGCGTCCAGGGCTCGGACGACTGCGGCCGAAAGCTCGGCCTTGGCGGGCGCCATCCGAGCCTCGGCAGCCCTGGCCGTCATCGCCACGATCCACGGTGTCACGGCGAGAGCGAACACCGCGAGCACGCCGATCACGATCCCGGAAACCGGCAGCAGCCAGCCCAGGAAAGCCACGGTGACACCCGCAACGAGCACCGCTTGCACCCAGGGCAGGATCACTCGCAGCGGCAGGTCGAGGGCCGCATCGACATCAGCGACCAATCGGGTGAGCAGGTCACCCCGCCCGAACGCCGCAAGTCCGGTCGGGGCCAGGCGTTCGAGGTTGGTGTACACGGTCACCCGCAGGCCCGTGAGGCCGCGGAAGGCCGCATCGTGGCCGACGAGGCGCTCGCCGTATCGGAAGATTGCCCGGCTGAGTGCCAGGAAACGGACCATGACCGCTGCGACGGTGAGAGTGAGGACCGGCGGCATCTCCGCAGCCGTCGAGATGAGCCAGCCGGATGTACCCAGCAGCGCCACCGCGCTGAGTGAGGCGATCGCGCCCAGCAGTGCTGCCAGCGTGAGGAGGCGGCGTTGCGCGGACATCGCCTGCCACAGCGAACGAACCGGGCTCACCATCCGACACCCCGGATGGTCTCTGCTGCTGCGGGCAGATTCGCATCGAAGTCAGCAGCCACGTTCTGTGCCCGAGGCCGGTCAATGCGCACGACCTGATCAGCGATCTCGACGAGGGCGGGGCGATGCGCGACGACAACCACGGTCGCACCTGCCTGAGCGAGGCGACGAACGGCAGCGACGACGGCCTCCTCGCTCGATGGATCAAGCGCAGCTGTTGGCTCATCGAGCAGGACGACGTCCGCCGGGGTCAGCAGTGCCCGAGCGAGCGAGAGGCGCTGCATCTGGCCGACCGAGAGCCCGGACCCATCAGCACGCAGTCGTGTGTGCAGCCCGTCCGGCATCGCGCGGATCTCAGCAGCGATCCCAGCGTCGGTCAGTGCACGCCACACCTCGTCCTCGGACACCGTCGCATCACGCAGCGTGATGGCATCGACGACGGTCGGGCTGTCGGGAAGATCCGAACCAGCGAGGTGAGCGCGCTGGGGGAGCCAGGCAATCCGACGCCGCCACTGCGCGAGATCGACCTCATCGAGATTCGTCCCCATTCCGTCAACCTCGAGATGCACCGTCCCGCCCGTCGCCGAGGCGAAGCCGAGGAGCGCATTGATCAAGGTGGACTTGCCTCCACCAGAACCCCCGACGATCGCGGTCACCGTGCCCGGCTCTGCCGTGAAGGTTGCGGTATCCAACGCCGGCTCGGGTCGCTGGGGGTAGCTCACCTGCAGATCCGAGACAACGATGCGAATCCTGCCGTCGGGCAGGACGACGGATCCGCCGACAGGCACCGGCAACTCAAGGATCGTGAAGAGCCGGTCAGCCGCACCAAGTCCCTCGGCGGCCGCATGGAAATGCTGACCCACCAGCCTCAGTGGCAGGTAGGCCTCCGGGGCAAGGAGCAGCACGAAAAGGGCAACGGGATAGGTGATCTGCCCCTCAGCCAGGCGAATGCCGACGGAGACGGCAACGAGGGCAACCGAGAGCGTCGCCAGCAATTCGAGGGCAAGTGACGAAAGGAAGGAGACGCGCAGCACGCCCATGGTCGTGCTGCGGTACCTGTCGCCGATCGCCCGGATGGCCTCAACCTGGGACTTTGCACGCCCGAAGATCTTGAGCGTCGGCAGGCCGGAGACCAGATCGAGGAAATGGCCGGAGAGCAACGCAAGCGTGCTCCATTGCCGATCCACCTGCGACTTCGTGTACATCCCGATCAGGATCATGAAGACGGGGATGAGCGGGAGAGTCACCGCGATGATGAGCGTTGACAGCAGATCCTGTCCGAGCACCGTCATAAGCACCGCGACCGGAACGATCACGGCAAGGACCAGTTGCGGCAGGTAGCGCGCGTAGTAGCCGTCGAGTGCGTCGATGCCACGCGTGATCAGCGCTGCCGTCTCACCGGGGCTGTGCGCGCCCGGTCCGGCCGGACCGAGGGCGAGCACATGGGTGAGCGTCGCCTCCCGCAGCTGCTGCTTCGCGCGAGCCGACGCGCGAACCGCCGCAACCTCCGCGAGCCAGGCGATCACCGCACGCGTGGCGAAGATCGCGGCCACCGCAACCACCGCGTCACGGACATCACTCCACGATGCCCCCTCGGACGTGACCGAGACGATGACGTCGGAAAGCAGGCGCGCCTGGGCGATCACGAGAACGGCCGTGATGACGCCGAGCACAACCGCCAGACCGATGAAACCGCGCGTGCTGCGCGCGTAGCGCATCAGGCGCGGGTCAAGGGGCTTCATGGTGGACTCATCCTGACATGCCGACGGGGCCGTCCCTGCTGGGACGACCCCGTCGGTTCGGGTCGGTGACTAGTTCGCGGCGTTCGCGAACCTGTCGTCCGCGCGGCCACTCTCCGGCTGCGGCGGAATCATCGAGGTGCTGATGCGCTTGCGGAACACCCAGTAGGTCCAGCCCTGGTAGATCAGGACGATCGGCGTCATGATCACGGCGACGATCGTCATGACCATCAGCGTGTAGGACTGGCTGGATGCATTCGTGACCGTGAGGTCGTAGATCCCGCCCTCGCCGATGCTGCTGACCATGACCCGCGGGAACAGGCCCACGAACAGGGTCGTGACCGCGAACAGGATGGTCGCGGAGCTGAAGATGAAGGCCCAGCCATCGCGGCCCTTCAACGTCATGCCCAGAGCTGCGAGCCAGCAGACCGCTGCGATGAGAGCCAGTGGCAGCGTGAACATCACGCGGTTGGAGAAGGCCTGGTACCAGAGCAGTGCCGCAACGGCGATCACTGCGGCGACCAGTCCGATCCGAAGAGCCACCTTGCGAGACGCCTCACGAACCTCGCCCGACGTCTTGAGCGCCAGGAAGATCGCACCGTGCGCCATGAACACCGTGAGGGTCATCAGGCCCAGCAGCAGGGAGAACGGGTTGAGCAGCGAGAACAGGTTGCCGGTGAAGTTCAGGCTGCCGGCCAGATCCGGCTGCGAGCCAACGAGGGGCTCGATCGGCGAGCCGCCGACGACGTTGCCGAACGCGACGCCGAACAGCAGCGCCGGCAGTGCCGAGCCGACCACGATCGCCCAGTCCCAGCGCTTGCGCCAGGTGGCCGAGTCGCGCTTGCCCCGGTACTCGAATGCCACGCCACGAAGGATGAGGCCTACGAGAACGAGGAGCAGCGCCAGGTAGTAGCCGCTGAACATCGTTGCGTACCAGAGCGGGAATGCCGCGAAGGTCGCACCACCAGCTGTCAGCAGCCAGACCTCGTTGCCGTCCCACACCGTCGCGATCGAGTTGATCATCACTCGACGGCTGAGCTCGTCCTTGCCGATCACGGGCAGCAGCATGCCGACACCGAGATCGAAGCCGTCGAGAACGAAGTAGCCGATCCAGAGCACTGCGATGAGTGCGAACCAGACGGTTGTCAGTTCCATGATGTGTCCTTCTTCTCGTTCTCGAACGACCTAGTAGGCGAAGTAGAGCTGCTTGTCGGCATCCTTCTGCGCATCCCCGTAGGGATCCTCGTTGACGATCTCAGGCGCACCCGCCTTGATGTACTTCAGCAGCAGGCCCACCTCGATGACCGCGAGCACCGCGTACAGCAGGGTGAAGACGATCAGTGAGATCCACACCTCCGCCGCCGTGAGAAGAGGCGAGCCACCTTGCGCAGTGACCTGCTGGCCGAAGACGATCCACGGCTGACGGCCCATCTCGGTGAAGATCCAGCCGGCAGAGATTCCGAAGAGCGGGAAGAGCACGATCACCGAGTTGAACACGGCAAACAGCCGGCTCTTCGGGGTACGGCCACCGCGGAACAGCCACAGCACGAGCAGTGCGTACAGGGCGGCGAGCATGCCCAGGCCGATCATCAGGCGGAAGCCCCAGTAGGTCACGGGCACGTAGGGCACGAAGTTCATGTCCGGGCCGTACTGCGGGTACTCGGCGAGGTACTGGGCCTGCAGGTCGTTGATGCCCTGGACTTCGCCGGAGACGCTGCCCGTGGCCAGCCAGGAGAGCAGCCCCGGTATCTCCACGATCGTGGTCGCGGAGTCGCCGGACAGGTCGCCGACGCTCAGGATGCTGAACGGAGCATTCGTCTGGGTGGTGTACAGGGCCTCGGCCGCGGCAACCTTCATCGGCTGCTGGGCAACCATGACCTTCATATCCATGTCGCCACTGACGGAGACGAGGACGGCCGAGACGAGGATGACCCAGGCACCCAACTTGGCTGCGGGGCGGAACACCTCGACCTGACGATTCCTCATGATCATCCAGGCGCTCACCGCGGCGACGCCAGCACCGGAGACCAGGAAGGACGAGGCCAGGGTGTGGA
>CAJAKT010000165.1 GCA_903940375.1 uncultured bacterium
CCAGACGTCGCACCGGACACGACGCGCAGCAGGGTGCCACCCGTCGAGGTGTAGCCCGAGATCGAGGGGTTGGGCCCGATGTACGAGACATCAATGGCCCCGCCCTTCATGGCCTCGATCGCGGCCGGGCCGGCGTTGAAGGCCACGTACTCGACCTTGGTGCCGTCCTTGCCGAGGAATGTCTCGAACAGCCGCAGCTGCTGGGCCACCAGCGCCGGGGCGTGCGTGACGTTGGCGAAGAAGCCGATGCGGATCACGGGAGCGGTGGGCAGCTTCGGCAGCGGAGCGGCCGGCCGGGTCACGGTCGGCGTGGCGGCGGATGCCGCAGATGCGGTCGGCAGGGCGATGCCGGCCGCGAGCGCGAGGCTCACGAGGCCAGCCACCGCGGCGCGGCGGGTGATGCGAGTCCGGGTCATGGGCTTTCCTACTTTCTCTACTTTGTCGACAAGTTTTGTAGTAATCTAGCCCGCGTGACGGCGATCAGCAACTCTCAGACACGGCGGGTCGCGGGGCAGCGGCGGCGCGGGACCCGCGAGAATGCCGGTATGCATGTATCCGCGAAGGCCGACTACGGGATGCGGGCGCTCCTCGAGCTCGCGGCCGCCTATGCGGAGAATCCCCAGCGCCTGGTCAAGGGCGACACCATCTCCAAGGCGCAGGACATCCCCCTGAAGTTCCTCGAGGGAATCCTGCGCCAGTTGCGCCAGTCCGGCATCGTGGCCAGCCAGCGAGGGGCCGATGGTGGCTACCGTCTGGACCGAGATCCGAAGGACGTCTCGATCGCCGACGTCGTGCGGGCCCTTGACGGCCCGCTCGCCGCGATCCGCGGCCAGCGGCCGGAGGACCTGGACTACACCGGTGCATCGGAGCACCTGCGAGAGGTGTGGATCGCCGTTCGCGCATCCATGCGGCATGTGCTCGAGCACATCAGCCTCGCCGACGTGGCCACCGGCGCCCTCCCCTCAAACGTCACCGACCTGCTCGCCGAGCCGGGGGCCTGGCAACGCCGCTAGCCAACTAATGCAACAATCTTGACCGATAAGGTATACAATTCCGGGACCGGCGCCCCTCGCGCCCGGACCGACCGGAGGAACCATGCGCACTCGCCCCCTGCCCCACGCCCTGGCCAGCGTCGCCCTCGTCGTCGTGGCGTTGACCGGACTCACGGCCTGCTCATCGGCCGGCAGCGGCAACCCGGTGGCATCCGATGCGAATGTCAGCGGCGCACCGCTCGACGCCGGCACCGAGATGACCGCCCTGTGCGAGCAGATGATCACCCAGGCCCTGCCCGTCGAGGCCGCTCAGGCCCTTGCTGAGGCCAGCGGGTACGTCGTCCGCATTGGCACGCTCGAAGGCGAGCAGCAGGCGCTCACCAAGGACATCCAGGAAGATCGCTTCACCCTGGACATCACCGGTGGAGTCGTGACCGGCTGCACCGTCGGCTGAGCCGTTCGACCGGTCCGGTCAGGTTTCGTCGACCAGACGGGCGGCCGCGGTATGCGCGTCGGTACGTCCGGCCGCGACATCTGCCGCCGCGGCCAGCAGCCGCTCCGAGCCGGCACCCGCTTCGAGCCGCTTACGCAGCAGCGCGAGCGCAAGTGCCTCGACCTCGTCACGGGCCCGCCGCACGCGGCGGACCTCGAGTTCACCCGACGCCATCAGCCAGGTGCGGTGGTCGTCGATGGCCGCGACGAGCCGGTCGATCCCCTCCCCCGTCGACGCCACGGTCTTCACCACCGGCGGATTCCACGCCTCGGCTCCGCGCACCCCCAGCGCGATCATGTTCCGCAGTTCGCGCACCGTCGAGTCCGAGCCGTCACGATCGGCCTTGTTCACGACGAAGACATCGCCGATCTCGAGGATGCCGGCCTTGGCCGCCTGGATGCTGTCACCCATTCCGGGAGCCAGCAGCACAAGCGTCGTATCGGCCGCCGCCGCCACCTCGACTTCGGACTGGCCGACGCCAACGGTCTCGATGAGGACGACGTCGAAGCCGGCCGCGTCGAGCACCCGCAGCGCCTGAGGAGTCGTGGCCGCAAGGCCGCCGAGGTGCCCGCGTGACGCCATCGACCGGATGAAGACGCCTTCATCCGTCGCGTGCTGCTGCATGCGGATCCGGTCGCCGAGCAGTGCCCCGCCGGAGAACGGCGATGACGGGTCGACCGCGAGCACGCCGACCCGCTGACCTCGTGCGCGCATCGCCGCGATCAGTGCCGATGTCGTCGTCGACTTCCCGACACCCGGCGACCCCGTGATCCCGATGACGCTCGCCCGCCCTGAGGTCGAGGCAAGCTCGCGCATCAGGGCGGGCACGTCCGGCGAACCGTCTTCGATGAGCGAGATCAGCCGCGCGATGTCACGCGTGCGCCCGTCGCGGGCGCCAGCGACAAGCGTCGGGACATCCCTGCTCACGTCGACTGCCTCGTGCCGTTAGGACTGCGGCACACGTACGAGCAGCGCATCGCCCTGGCCACCGCCACCGCACAGGGCCGCTGCGCCGACGCCGCCACCGCGGCGCTGCAGTTCGAGAGCGAGGGAAAGGACGATGCGGGCACCGGACATGCCGACTGGGTGACCGAGTGCGATCGCACCGCCGTTGACGTTGACGATGTCGTCGTCGACCCCGAGCTTGCGGGCTGACACGATGCCGACGGCGGCGAACGCCTCGTTCAGCTCGAACAGATCGACATCGGCTACGGAGATGCCCTCGCGGTCGCACGCCTTGATGATCGCGTTCGCGGGCTGCTCCTGCAGGGACGCATCCGGACCAGCAACCACGCCATGCGCACCGATCTCCGCCAGCCAGGTGAGCCCGAGCTCCTTGGCCTTCGCCTTGCTCATGACCACCACGGCCGCCGCACCGTCGGAGATCTGCGAAGCATTGCCGGCGGTGATGGTGCCCTCCTTGGCGAAAGCAGGCCGCAGCTTCGACAACGACTCGGATGTCGTCTCAGCGCGTACGCCCTCGTCGACGGTCACGAGAATCGGATCACCCTTGCGCTGGGGAACGGACACGGGAGCGATCTCTGCGGCGAAGACGCCGGCCGCGGCAGCGGCCGCAGCACGCTGATGCGACTGCGCGCTGAACGCGTCCTGCTCCTCGCGGGTGAGGGCATGGCGAGCGTTGTGCGCTTCGGTGCTCTCGCCCATCGCGCACTCGTCGAACGCGCAGGTGAGCGCGTCGAAGGCCATCGAGTCGATCATCTTCCAGTCACCGAACTTGACGCCTTCACGCGAACCCATGAGCAGGTGGGGTGCGTTGGTCATCGACTCCATGCCACCCGCGACGACGACGTCGAACTCGCCAGCCCGGATGAGCTGGTCGGCCAGCGCGATCGCATCGATGCCGGACAGGCACACCTTGTTGATGGTGAGTGCCGGGACATTCATGCTGATGCCGGCCTTGACGGCGGCCTGCCGAGCGGTGATCTGGCCGGCCCCCGCCTGCAGGACCTGGCCCATGATCACGTAGTCGACCTGATCGGGTGCGACGCCTGCACGCTCGAGCGCTGCCTTGATGGCAACCCCGCCAAGATCGGTCGCACTGAACGAGGACAGGGAGCCGAGCAGCCGACCCATCGGCGTGCGTGCGCCTGCCACGATGACCGAACCGTTATCGAAGGACATCCCGTCTCCTCATCTGCGTTGTGTGGGTGACAACATAATGCCCATGGAATCCCTGCTGACGCGCATCGACCACGTGGGCATCGCTGTCCCCGACCTCGACGAGGCCATTGCCTTCTACGGACGGGCCTTCGGAATGTCCGTTCTGCACGAAGAAGTCAACGAGAAGCAGGGGGTCCGCGAGGCCATGCTCGGGGTCGGCGACTCGGGATCGTGCATTCAACTGCTCGCCCCGCTCAATGCCGACTCGACCATCGCCAAGTTCCTCGATCGCTCGGGTCCCGGAATCCAGCAGATCGCCTACGGCGTCGACGATGTCGAGGCAGTGGCGGCCACCCTGCGAGAGGCGGGGGTGCGCACGCTCTACGAGACGGCCCAGGTCGGCACCGCTGGATCGCTGGTGAACTTCTGCCATCCGAAGGACTGCGGCGGAGTCCTCATCGAACTGGTCCAGGCCGCACCCGGCCAGCACTGACCGGTGCTCCTCCCCGTTCTCCTCGCCATCCCCGATGTCCCCGACATCACCATCGGAGGCTGGACCCCCACCCAGGGCCAGTGGACGGCGGCCATCGCCGTTGCAGCGGGTGTGCTCGGGACACTGCTCCTGATCTCGCTGGGTCGGCGGGCGCTCAAGGTGCTCATCATCGGCGTGATCAGCATCACTGCCGCTGTCCTGTGGATCCGCTTCACTCGCTGACGCTCTGGCAGACTCAGGAACCAACCCCCCGATCGGAGGCCACGCATGGACCGGATCCGCGATGCGATCCTGAACGACGCACCGCCCGAGGACTTCGCGAGCCTTGCTGTCCCCGAGTCCTACCGTGCGGTGACGATCCACAAGGACGAGCAGGAGATGTTCGCCGGCCTGCCGTCCAGGGAGAAGGACCCCCGCAGGTCACTGCATCTCGACGAGGTGCCCGTCCCCGAACTGGCTCCGGGCGAAGCACTGATCGCCGTGATGGCGTCGAGCATCAACTACAACACCGTGTGGTCGAGCATCTTCGAGCCGGTGAGCACCTTCGGCTTCCTCGACCGCTACGGGCGCACGCATGCCGACGCCAAGCGTCATGACCTCCCGTACCACGTGATCGGCTCCGACGCGTCTGGCGTCGTGCTGCGCGTCGGCCCGGGCGTCAACGCCTGGAAGCCAGGCGACACGGTGGTCGCCCACTGCCTCAGCGTCGAGCTGGAGTCCCCGGCCGGGCACAACGACACGATGATGGATCCCGAGCAGCGGATCTGGGGCTTCGAGACGAACTTCGGCGGCCTCGCCGAGCTCGCGATCGTCAAGTCCAACCAGCTGATGCCCAAGCCCGCCCACCTGACGTGGGAGGAGGCCGCCTCCCCCGGGCTCGTCAACTCCACTGCCTACCGGCAGCTGGTCTCGCGCAACGGCGCAGGCATGAAGCAGGGCGATGTCGTTCTCGTCTGGGGCGCCTCTGGCGGCCTCGGCTCCTACGCCACCCAGTACGCCGTCAACGGCGGCGCCATCCCGGTGTGCGTCGTCTCCAGCCCCGAGAAGGCCGAGCTCGTCCGGTCGATGGGCGCCGACCTCGTCATCGACCGTTCGGCCGAGGGCTACCGGTTCTGGAAGGACGAGCACACACAGGATCCCAAGGAGTGGCAGCGGCTGGGCAAGAAGATCCGCGAGCTCACGGGCGGCGACGATCCGGACATCGTCTTCGAGCACCCGGGTCGCGAGACCTTCGGCGCTTCGGTCTACGTGGCCCGTAAGGGCGGCACGATCGTGACGTGCGCATCCACGAGTGGCTTCATGCACGAGTACGACAACCGCTACCTGTGGATGAACCTCAAGCGAATCGTCGGCAGCCATTTCGCTAACTACCGCGAGGCATCCGAGGCCAACCGGCTCGTCGCCCGCGGCATGATCCACCCGACTCTCTCGAAGGCCTTCCCGCTCGAGGAGGCGGGCCAGGCCGCCTACGAGGTCCACCGAAATGCCCACCAGGGCAAGGTCGGGGTTCTCGCACTGGCTCCGGAGGAGGGCCTCGGCGTCCGTGACCCCGAGTTCCGGGCGCGCTTCGAGACGCAGATCAACCGCTTCCGCAACACCTGAGAGGCAGGGCAAGCGCTTACGATGACCGAGTGACCCAGACGCCAGCGGAACAGGTTCCGTGGCTGCTCGATCGCGGGCGGCGGCGCGGCGAGATGGGCTACCTGCCGGGCCTCGACGGGGTCCGTGCGCTAGCGGTCATCGGCGTCCTGCTGTACCACGCGGATCTGACCTGGATCAGCGGCGGATACCTCGGCGTCGACGTCTTCTTCGTCCTCAGCGGATTCCTCATCACCACGCTCATCCTCGAGGAGTACGACCGGTCCGGCGGCATCGACTTCGCGAAGTTCTACCTCGGCCGCGCCCGACGCCTGCTGCCTGCGTTGATTCTCATGCTGGCTGTCGTGGCCGTCGCGGCAGCGTTCTTCTACCGCGATGTCGCCTCGCAGGTCCGCGCCGACACCATCGCGTCGATCTTCTACGTCAACAACTGGTGGTACGTCCTCAACGACTCGTCCTACTTCGAGTTCATCGGCCGTCCTCCGCTGCTCAAGCACCTGTGGTCCCTGGCCGTGGAAGAGCAGTTCTATCTGGTGTGGCCGGCCGTGGCGTATCTCGTAATGAAGCGAGCCGGTCGACGCGGTGTCCGCATCACCGCTCTCGTCCTCGCCATCCTCTCGACGGTGTGGATGATCACGCTCTCAGTAAGCAACGGCTTCCCCGACTACGCCGACCCGAGCCGCGCCTACTTCGGCACCGACTCGCACGCGATGGGCCTGCTCATCGGCGCGGCACTGGCGACGTTCTGGCGCCCCGGCCGTCTTCGCGCCGATATCCCCCGCGGTGCCGCCGCACTTCTGACGGGCACCGGCCTGGCTGCGCTGGTGGCCGTGATCGGGTTCTTCCTGTTCGTGGGCGAGTTCACGCCGTGGATGTACCAACGCGGCGGCTTCCTCCTCCTCGCTCTCGTCGTCGCCCTGCTCATCGCAATGGCCACCCATCCGGCCTCGCCGCTCGGCCGGTGGATGGGCACCCAGCCGTGGCGCTACGTCGGACAACGCTCGTACGGCCTGTACCTGTGGCACTGGCCGATCTTCATGATCACGCGGCCCGTTCTCGACGTGCCGCTCGACGGCATCCCCCTCCTCGTGATCCGGCTCGCCCTCACGGTCGGCGTTGCCGAACTCAGCTTCCGCTTCCTCGAGATGCCCATCCGCCGCGGAGCCCTCGATCGCTGGGTGAAGGCCTGGCGTGCTTCCAGCGGCGAGGACCACACCCGGCGCACGAAGCGTGGTGCCGCAGTGGTCGGGTCCTTCGCGGCAGGCATCCTCGTCGTCGGCTTCGCACTGTCCACCGCACCCGTACCGACAGCGGCAGCCGGCCTGCCCGACGACGTCGTCGCGGCGATGGGCCTGGCGAGCGGCGGGCCCACCGAGGTCAGCCTCGGCGACACCGAACCCACGCCTGCCGCGTCCGGCGCATCCGCATCCGCGCAACCGAGTTCCCCCGCCAGCAAGAACGGCACGCTCAGCGCCATCGGCGACTCCGTGATGCTCGGTGCCCGTACGACCGTGAAGGACGTCATCCCCGGCTCGCGTGTCGATGCGGCCGTGTCCCGGTTCCCCGGCGCCTTCATCGGGCGGCTGAAGAAGTACGTCGCGAAGGACGCCCTCGCACCGGTGGTCGTGCTGCACCCCGGCACGAACGGGGTGCTGCCCGAGGACATGATGCGCGAGATGCTCGACATCCTCAAGGACACTCCGGCCGTGGTCGTGGTCAACGACAACATGCCGAGATCCTGGCGAGCACCGAACAACAAGGTCATCGACAAGGTCGTGCCGGACTACAGCAATGCCGTCATCGCCGACTGGTACGCCGCTTCGAAGGACCATCCGGAGTACTTCGTCTCCGATGGCATCCACCTCACGGCGAAGGGCGCCCGCGCCTACGCGAAGCTGATCAAGAAGTCTGCAGGTCTCTGACGAGGCCCAGGAAGTGCGTCATCGCCGCCGTGACCGCCGGCGCGTCCTCGATGAGGGCCAGATGCCCTGCCCCCGGCACCACGACTAGCTGGGTGTCCGGGTTCGCGGTGACCATCAGGTCCTGCTCTGCTCGAGGACTCAGCGTGTCCTCGTCACCGTAGACGATCAGCGTCGGCACGGCGGCATCTGCCAACGTTGCCAACGAGTCCGGCCGACCTGCCATTGCGCGCTGGTACCACGCAACCGAGTCAGCATCCGCCTCGCTGAGCCAGCCGAGAACCCGCTTGACGACATCCGGACGGGACGAACGCGTGGTGCCGCCCAGCAGCCCCGGCAGCACCGCCTGCTCGAGAATCCGCGCCGTGTCCGATGGGGTGTCGAGGCACAGCATGGCGAGCCGCTCACGGTTCGCGCGGGCGCCCTCGTCGTCCGCGGTGGCCTTCGTGTCGCAGAGCATGAGGCCCGCCACGAGGTCCGGGCGACGGCGCATCATCGCCATGGCGACGTACCCGCCCAGCGAGACGCCACCGAGGACACATCGGTCGGTTCCCTCGCGGGCCAGAAGGTCGATGACGGCATCCGCGACCACATCAAGGTCCGGAGCCTGTTCCGGCAGCGGAGATGAGCCGAAGCCCGGCAGGTCAGGCACCACGACGCGCCAGCCCGAAGCCGCAATGGACTCCGTCTGGGCCTGCCATAGGCGTCCGTCGCAGGGAAATGCATGAAGGAGGACGACCGCCGCTCCCTGGCCCGCCTCGCGCACGTGCAGCGTGCTCACCGGTCACTCACAGGTCGCTCCAGCGGTCCATGGGGCCGTCCCAGTCGTTCGGCAGCGGGAACCGATTCGGTGCGACCACGCCGACGATCTCGTCGAGCACCGTCCGCACGTGCTTCTCCCCCACCCACAGGTGCTTGGCTCCGTCGATCCCGCGCACATCGGCCTGCGACACGGCTGCGAAGCGCTCGCGCGCGGCGGCTGGCACGAGGTAGTCGTCTAGCTCCGGGACCAGGCAGACCAGCGGGCGACCGGAAGCATTCCAGCCCGCCAGTTCCGATTCGCCGGTGAACCGCAACGGCGGCGACAGCAGGACAGCGCCTCGTACCGGATCGACATTCCCGTGCCGGAGAATGACGTCTGTTCCGAACGACCAGCCGACGAGCCACGGATCGGGCAGCCCGCGTCTTGCCACCTCATCGATCGCCGCCTGGAGGTCGAGTCCCTCGCCCCTGCATTCGTCGAATGCACCCTCGCTGGTTCCGGCCGCGCTCGTGGTCCCTCGAGTGTTGAAGCGCAGGATGGCGACGTCCGCCAACGCCGGCAGTCGCCAGGCCATCTTGCGGAGCACGTGGCTGTCCATCATGCCGCCGTGCGTCGGCAGCGGATGCACCGTGACGATCGTCGCGACAGGAGCAGCGGACATGGGCAGGGCCAGCTCACCGACCAATGAGAGCCCGTCGGCCGTCCGCAGGTGAAGCGGATCGCGACGTGCAGGCAGCACGGAGTTCGCAACGATCGTCTGCGTCATGTCAGTACCGCCCACCGCGTGGGGCTCGGCGGCTGCGCGCGGCCCAGCACGGCGTGTGCCAGTGACGTCGGTGCTCCAAGCCCTTGGGATCCTCGGCCGGAAACGCGACGATATGCGGTGTCGCCGGACGGATCTCCTGGTCGCAGCCCGGACACCGGTACGCCTTCGTCGCCGCAGAGCCGGTGACCCGTTGCACGATCCACTCTCCGTCGGGATGCGTCTCCGTGGTGCGGCTGGCATAGGCCGGGCCGAGCTCCTTCGCCTCATCCGGACGACGGCGGTGCTTGCGACCCATCAGGCGTAGACCCGGAATCCCCGCCCCGTCTTGCGGCCGAGGTAGCCGGCGGTGACCAGATGCTCCAGACGCGGAGCCGGCGAGAAGCCCGGCTCGCGGAACTCGAGGTACAGGGTGCGCTGAATCGCCAGCGACACGTCGAGGCCCACGACATCGAGCAGCTCGAACGGCCCCATCGGGTAGCCGCAGCCCTTCTTCATGGCCAGGTCCATGTCGTCGGCCGCGGCGTAGTTGGCCTCCAGCATCCGAATCGCGTCGTTGAGATACGGGAACAGCAGCGCGTTCACGATGAATCCGGCGCGATCACCGCAGATCACCGGATGCTTGCCGATCGCCTCGCACGTCTCGACCGCCGTGGAAACGACGTCCTCCGCCGTGGCGACGGTGTGGACGACCTCCACGAGCCGCATGATCTGCGCCGGGTTGAAGAAGTGCAGGCCCACGACATCCTGCGCTCGCGTGGTCACGGCCGCCATGTCGATGACCGGAAGGCTGGACGTCGTGGTGGCCAGGACCGCACCCGGCTTGCAGATCCCGTCGAGCTCGGTGAACAGGGCCTGCTTGACCGTGATGTCCTCGACCACGGCCTCGACGACGAGGTCGACTCCGGCCAGGTCGGCCAGGCTCGATGTCCCGGTGATGCGAGCCAATGCCGCGTCACGGGCCTGCTCGTCGAGCTTCCCGCGCTCGACGGCCTTGGCCAGGGAGGCCGTGATGCGCGCGATGACGGCATCGGCCTTCTCCTGGCTGCGCGCGACGAAGATCACGTCGAAGCCGCCCTTGGCGAACACCTCGACGATTCCCGATGCCATCGTGCCGGAGCCGACGACCCCGACCGCGGACACCGATCGGCCTGCCGGCCGTGGCTCCTGCTGGTCTGCGCCCGCATCGTCGACGACGACCGGTGAACCGGGCGACTCGTAGGAGTAGAAGCCTCGGCCGGACTTGCGGCCGAGCAGCCCCGCCGTGACCATCTGCTTGAGGATCGGGCTGGGTGCGTGCAGGCGGTCGCGCCCCTGCTTGTACATCGTGTCGAGGATCTCGTATGCGGTGTCGAGGCCGATCAGGTCGAGCAGCATGAGCGGCCCCATGGGGTAGCCACAGCCAAGCTTCATCGCGGCGTCGATGTCCTCGCGGGATGCATAGCGCGACTCGTACATCGAGACAGCGTGGTTGAGGTAGCCGAAGAGCAGGGCATTGGCGATGAAGCCGGCCTTGTCGCCAACGACGACGGGCTCCTTGCCAAGCGACGTGGCGAATGCGACGGCCTCGTCGACGATCTCCTGCGAGGAAACCACCGTGCGCACGATCTCGACGAAAGCCTGTACGGGAGCCGGGTTGAAGAAGTGAATGCCGACGACCTGCGCGGGGCGGGCCGTCGCGACAGAGATATCGGTGACCGACAGTGACGAGGTGTTGGTCGCGAGGATCGCATGTGGCGCCGTGATCTCATCGAGTTGCCGGAAGAGCGCGGTCTTCAGTTCGAGGCTCTCACTGATCGCCTCCACCACGAGGTCGGCCTGAGCCAGCGAGCCGAGATCGTTACTGAAGGAGACACGCGCCAGCAGGGCATCCTGCTCCTCCGCCGACAACTTGCCGCGCGACACGGCCCGGGCGGTCGATCCGACAATCCGGGCACGACCGCGCTCGAGTGCATCAGGGTCCATCTCCAGGGCGATGACCTGATAGCCATGCCGAGCGACGACCTCGGCGATGCCGGCACCCATCGTGCCGAGTCCGACGATGCCGACCGTGGTGATGGCCATGTGGGTCCTTCCGAGTGCCTGATGCGCCGGGCGTCTGCTGGCGGGCTGGTTGCCCCGACGAGCCTACCGTTCCACCGTTACCGAACCCACGCCGTCAGAACAGGCGCAGGCCGGGATCGTCGCTGCCCTTGAGTGCGTCGTAGTCGAGCACGACGCAGCGGATGCCACGGTCCTCAGCCAGCACCCGCGCCTGCGGCTTGATCTCCTGCGCTGCGAAGATCCCGTCCACCGGAGCCAGCAGCGGGTCGCGATTCAGCAGCTCGAGGTAGCGCGTCAGCTGCTCGACCCCGTCGATCTCACCACGCCGCTTGATCTCGACGGCCACGGCTCGACCGCCCGCATCGCGGCACAGCAGGTCAACGGGCCCGATGGCCGTCGGGTACTCACGTCGGACGAGCGACCAGCCCTCCCCCAGCACCTGCACGTGCATGGCCAGCAGCTTCTGCAGATGGGCCTCGACGCCGTCCTTGACCAGCCCGGGATCGATGCCCAGGTCGTGGTCGGATGCGTGGAGCACCTCGTGAACGCTGATGACGAGCTGCTCGCCCGCCTTGTTCTCGACGGTCCACACCTCGACGATTCCATCGTCATCCGAGACGGCAACCCGGGTGACGCATGGCGGGCTCATCCAGTTGAGCGGCTTGTACGATCCGCCGTCCGAGTGGATCAGGACGGACCCGTCGGCCTTCAGCATGATCACGCGCGTCGACTCCGGCAGGTGGGCCGTCAGCCGCCCCACGTAGTCCACAGTGCACCGCGCCACGAGGATTCTCATTGCGGGGCAGCGTACCGAGGGCCGACGGACCGAGTAGCGCGACGGTCGGATCCACTGCACGATGGACCCGTGCCCGCGTGGAACTCCTTCTCCTTCGCCTTCGGCCCGATCGTGGCCGTCGTGCTCGTAGGCCTGTTCTCGCTGATCCTGCGCTGGGCCTTCAGCCGCGGTGGTTCAGTCGTCGCGGCAGCTCCCCGGCCAGGCACGTCCGATGAGTACGGACTGCTGGTACCGGTGGCATCGCCCGCCACCTACATCGAGGGCGAGATCCTTCGACGTCGACTACAGGACGGCGGAGTCCGAGCCAACCTCGCGACGACCCTGGACGGGCCCCGCGTCCTGGTGTGGCCCGGCGATGAAGAGCGCGCCCGCGAAGTGCTGTCCCCCGGTCGCTAGTCGGCGATCTCGTCGCGCACGACCTGAGCACCCAGCGACTGCAGGGCCGGCACGAAGCCCGCATACCCGCGATCGATGTGGCCCACCCCGTAGACGGTGGTCTGGCCCTCCGCGACCAGGCCCGCCAGGACGAGGCCGGCACCGGCACGGATGTCCGTGGCCTCGACCGGCGCCGCAGACAGGGTTGCCCGGCCGCGCACCAGTGCGTGATGGCCGTCGGTTCGCACATCGGCGCCCAGCCGGGCGAGCTCCTGCACGAACCGGAACCGAGCCTCGAAGAGGTTCTCGGTCACGAGCGCCGCACCCTGCGAGACGGCATTGAGCGCGATGAACTGCGGTTGCAGGTCGGTCGGGAATCCGGGGTACGGCAGCGTGACGATGTCGACGGCCTTGGGTCGCGACTGCATGACGACACGGAAGCCATCGTCCAGCACCGTGACAGTCGCCCCGGCCGTCACCAGCTTCTCCAGAGCGATGTCGAGATGCTCGGCGTGCGCCCCCCGGACAG
This sequence comes from uncultured bacterium, assembly GCA_903940375.1. Classification (GTDB taxonomy): domain Bacteria; phylum Actinomycetota; class Actinomycetes; order S36-B12; family S36-B12; genus UBA10649. Next base: position 12,887 of record CAJAKT010000165.1, read on the forward strand.
TGATGTCGCCACCGGTAATCGCCGCAGCGACCGCCCACGTCCCGCCCACGATGCGGTCGGGCACCGTTGCGTGCGTCACCGGGCTGAGCGAGTCAACGCCCTCGACAACGAGCGTCGACGTGCCGACGCCGTCGATGTGCGCGCCCATGGCCAGCAGCATCGTGCAGATGTCGATGATCTCTGGCTCGCGTGCTGCATTGTCGATGACGGTCTCGCCGTCGGCGAGTACCGCGGCCATGAGAATCGTCTCCGTCGCGCCGACACTCGGGAAGTCGAGCCAGATGCGGGCACCCTGCAGGCGCTGCGGCGCATTCGCAAGCAGGTAGCCGTGCTCACTCGTCACCTCGGCGCCCATCTGCCGAAGACCGTCGACGTGCATATCGAGTCCGCGCGAACCGATGTTGTCACCGCCGGGGAGGGCCACGTCGGCTGCTCCCACCCTGGCGACGAGCGGCCCGAGAACGCAGATCGATGCGCGCATGCGACGGACGAGGTCATAGTCGGCGCGGTGATCCGGGGCCTCGGGCACGGTGATCGTCACCGTGCCTGCCGGGAGGTCGTGGCTCACGTCGCAGCCCAGCCGGCGCAGGAGTTCGGCCATGATCTCGACATCGAGGATGTCGGGGACGTTGGTGATCGTCGTCGTGCCCACGGCCAGCAGCGATGCCGCCATCAGCTTCAGGACCGAGTTCTTGGCACCCGTCAGCGTCACCACACCCACCAACGGGTGTCCCCCGGTAACGCGCAGTACCTCCACGCCCGCATCGTACGGTGGCCCTCCCCATGGGGGTGCCGCCGGTGGCCGGGTGCCGTAGGGTCCGCATCATGGTGAACCTCACGCGCATCTACACCCGCACCGGAGACGACGGGACGACCTCCCTGGGCGACATGAGCCGCACCGGCAAGAACGATCCACGGCTGAGGGCCTACGCCGACGTTGACGAGGCCAACTGCTCGATCGGCCTTGCCCTTGCCTCGACCGATTTCCCGCAGGACGTGCGCGAGCTCCTCATCGCCATCCAGAACGATCTCTTCGATGTCGGTGCCGATCTGTGCACCCCGGTCGTGGAGAACCCCGCCCACGAGCCCCTGCGCGTGACCGAGGCCTACGTCGATCGGCTCGAGAAGGCCTGCGACGAGTACAACGACCGTCTTGAGCCCCTCCGCTCCTTCGTCCTGCCGGGCGGCACCCTCGGCTCATCCCTGCTGCACGTGTCGCGAACCGTCGTCAGGCGCGCCGAGCGTTCCACGTGGGCCGCCCTCGACACGTACCACGGTGGCATGAATCCGCTGACCGCCACGTACCTCAATCGCCTCAGCGACCTGCTCTTCATCCTCGGTCGGCTCGCCAACAAGGACGCCGGCGGCGACGTCCTGTGGCAGCCGGGTGCCAACCGCTGACACCGTGGGCCTGACCCGCACCATCGTCGTACCGCTGGACCACCCCGAACAGCTCTTCGTTGCCGATTTCGTCAAGCCGTCATCGCCGAAGTACAGCGCCTTCACCGCGCAACCGGCAATGGACACCGTGCGCGACATGCTCCTGATGCGGATGCCGCGCAAGACCACCGAGATCGAGATCGAGGTCGTGCTGCCAAGCGATCAGGTGCACGAAGGCCTTGATGCGGAGTTGACCGACGCGGTCCGTCGCTGGGTGAAGGTCCAGAACACCATGGACGTCGAGTCCACCGAGGCCGACGGATCGATCGGCCGGCGCCTGTTCCTGCTGGGGTTCCTGGCCTTCATGGTCCTGCAGACGATGAGCATCTGGGTGCGCAAGCTCGGCGACGACACCGACGACTTCCTGCTGGCTGCCATCGCCGAGGCGCTCGGCGTCATCAGCTGGGTGATGCTGTGGTTCCCCGTGCAGATGTTCACGGTGGAGGTCTGGCGCGCATCCATCAAGCGAAAGCGGATGAAGGCGATGGAACGCATGACCGTGAAGGTCGTCACCACCACATAGACGAGTGGCGAGTTGTGGTGGCGTTGCCGGCC
>CAJAKT010000166.1 GCA_903940375.1 uncultured bacterium
ACTGGGCCTGCACGAACCACTGCAGCTGCAGGCTCACGGGGGTCAGCTCCGTGCACTCGGCCGCCGGGGATGCCGAGGCCGCAGCCGAGGCTGCTGCCGAGGACGCGGCGACCGACGGCGCTGCTGCCGCCGAGCTCTCCGTTGAGCTACTGCCGCTGCTGCAGGCCGTCAGGGCCAGTGCACCGACCGTCGCAAGGGACGCGAAAGCGACCCAGGGACTGCGTGCGATTCCTCGCATTCTTCCTCCTATTGGTGGTTGATCTCCCAGGTGGTGGGAGACGGGTGATCACGTACTCCGGTTGTGACCGGTCCATGGGGTGGTCCATCGCTCGACGGCGATGACCACGAGGTAGAACAGCAGGCCGACCAGGATGGAGGCGACGACATATGCCCAGGCGCGGCCGTATGCGGTGTTCGCTGCGGCCGATGCGATGCGACTGCCGAGCCCCTCCTGCGGCCCGCCGAAGTACTCGGCGACCAGAGCGGCAATGACGGCCAGAGGGGCGGCGATCTTGAGCCCGGTGTAGAAGAAGGGAATGGCGTTCGGCACGCGCAGGATCCGCAGGACGGTCCGTGGGTTCGCGTTCATCGAGCGCATCAGCTCCAGTTGCACGGGCTGGACCTGGATGAGTCCGCGGGTGATGTTCACGAACATCGGGAAGAACACGATGATCATGGTCACCAGCACTCTCGGTGTCCGGCTCGTGATGTTGAACATGTTGTTGAGGATCGGGGTCAGGGCAATGATGGGCACAGCTGCCAGCCCTGCCGCAAGCGGAGTGATCAGATTGTTAATCACGATGAACCGCTGGGCGAGGAGCGCCGCAAGGATGCCGAGAAGTGTCCCGAACATGAGGCCGAGGAGCGCTGTCGTGCCCGTGTAGAGGGCGGCCGCCCACATCAGGTGGAGGTCGGAGAAGAAGTTCCCGGCGATCAGGCTCGGCGATGGCAGCAGGTAAGGCTTGATGTCCTGGACGACGACAAGCAGCTGCCACGCGGCCAGGAAGAGCACGGCGATGAGGATCGGAGGCCAGATGGCCCGAAAGCGCTCGCCCATCAGACCTCGCCGACCCGGGCGCTGACGGAGCCGCCACCACGACCGCGAAGGGCCTCGCGCACAGCGGTCACGGACTCGAAGAAGGACTCGGCCTCGCGGGTGTCCTCGTTCCGCGAGCCGAGGTTGACGTCGATGATGTTCGTGATGCGGCCCGGGCGTGCAGACATCACGACGACCCGGTCGGACAGGTAGACCGCCTCGGGAATCGAGTGCGTGACGAAGATGATGCTCTTACCCGTCTCCTGGCGGATGCGCAGCAGCTCGTTCTGCATACGCTCGCGAGTCATCTCGTCGAGGGCACCGAAGGGCTCGTCCATGAGCAGGAGCGGCGGGTCGACAGCGAGGGACCGCGCGATCGCGACGCGCTGCTGCATGCCGCCCGAGAGTTCCCAGGGGCGGTGGGTCGCGAAATCGGCGAGCTGGACCATCTCGAGCAGTTCGGCGGCACGCGCCTGGCGCTTGTCCTTCGCCCAGCCCTGCAGCTCGAGCGGCAGCTCGACATTGCGCTGGACCGTGCGCCAGTCGAAGAGTGCTGCCTGCTGGAAGGCCATGCCGTAGCGCTGCTCCTCGCGGGCCTGGGCCGCCGGCATGCCCGCAACCTGGATCGCTCCCTTGGTGGCATGAGTGAGATCGGCGATCACGCGCAGCAGGGTGCTCTTGCCGCATCCGGATGGACCGATGAGCGAGATGAACTCGCCGCGCGAGACGGTGAGGTCGATGTCCTGAAGGGCGGTCACCTCATTGGGTTGTCCCTCGTTGAAGACCTTCCAGACACCGGATGCCTGGACCGCAAGCTCACTGGTTGTGGTCGTGGTCATGCGGGGCCCTCCTTGGGCAGGTTGCGCGTGAGGTAGACGTCGAGGGCAGTGACGAGGGAGGCGGCGACGAGGCCGAGGGCAATAGCTCCGAAGACAGCGACGTAGACCTTGGCCGGCTGGGAGGTGGTCTCGCGCGCGTACTCGATGATGAGACGGCCGATGCCGCCGCGCACCCCGGTGGAGATCTCCGCGACGACGGTACCGACGACGGCGGCCGCGGCGGAAACCTTCATTGCGGGCACGAGATACGGAAGGGAGGCCGGGAAGCGCAGCTTCCACAGGATTGCTCGCGGGGTGGCGGCGTACGAACGCATCAGTTCAAGGGCGGTGGCTGTCGGGGCCTTCAGCCCGCGGAGAGCGCCAACGCTCATCGGGAAGAACGCCAGGTATGCCGCGATGAACATGACGGAATAGGTGGTGTTCCACTGCACGGGCCCCAGGCTGAGTCGGCTGCCAATGCCGGTGATGAGTGGAGCGAGGGCAATGAGCGGCACTGTCTGCGAGGCGATGACGAAGGGCAGCAGACCACGTTCCATGAAAGCGAAGCGCTGCATGACGATGGCGAGGATCAGTCCGATTCCGACGCCGATGACGAAGCCGCCCAGGGCGATCAGCAGGGAGTAGGCCGCCGCTGCGACCACTGCCTGGAACACCGTCGTGTCGGATCCGCGGACCTCAGGCTGGGTGAAGCCGCCGGCCATGGTCCACACGTGCGGCATGGCCGTGTCGGAGGTGTTGAACGGGAGGCTGATCGCACTGCCCAGCCACTTGACCAGTTCCCACATCAGGATGGTCAGGGCAATGCCCGCGAGTGCCCACAGCAGACCTACCGTCCCGCGGCGGACGCGCCGGGCAACATTGCCCTGCCGACGAGGCCGCTCGGCGGTAACTGGTGGCACAGCCACATGCTCTGTCACGAAGGTTTCGCTCCTGTTTCGGGGCTGTTAGGTCTTCTGGGCTGATTCAGGTCGTCGCTCTCAGGTGCTCCTGCACTGCCGGGATGATCTTCTCGCCGTACTGCGCGAGGGTGTGGTCCTTGTCGTCATGCTGCAGGTAGACGGCGAACTGGTCGACTCCCAGCGCCCTCAGCTCCTCGAGCCGGCGGATGTGCTCCTCCGGCGGCCCGATGATGCAGAAGCGGTCGACGATCTCGTCCGGCACGAAGTCTGTGTGTGAGTTGCCCGCCTGGCCATGCTCGTTGTAGTCGTAGCCCTTGCGGTTCTTGATGTAGTCGGTCAGGGCCTGCGGAACGGCCCCGCCGCCCTCCCCGTAGCGCTCGACGATGTCTGCCACATGGTTGCCGACCATCCCGCCGAACCAGCGCAGCTGGTCACGGGCGTGCGCATGGGCCTCGGGCGAGCCGTCGGTGACATAGGCGGGAGCAGCAACGCAGATATAGACATCGTCAGGATCGCGGCCGGCTGCGGCAGCGGCGTCGCGCACCGCACCGATGGTCCACTCGGCGATATGCGGATCGGCGAGTTGGAGGATGAACCCGTCGCCGACCTCGCCCGTGAGGGCCAGGACCTTGGGTCCGTAGGCGGCTACCCATACTCCGGTGCGGCTGGCCCCGGCCCACGGCAGGCGCAGCTGGTTGCCCTTGTACTCGATGGCCTCGCCGTTGACGAGGCCCTTGACATCGATGACTGCCTGGCGCAGTTCGGCGACGGATACCGGCTTGCCATTGGTGACGCGAACAGCAGAGTCGCCGCGGCCGATGCCGATGACGGTGCGGTTGCCGTACATCTCATTGAGCGTCGCGAAGACAGATGCGGTGACGGTGATGTCGCGCGTGGCGGGATTCGTGACCATCGGACCGACGATCACCTTGCGCGTCTCGTCGAGGATCTTGCTGTAGATGACGTACGGCTCCTCCCAGAGGATGTGGGAGTCGAAGGTCCAGACGTACTGGAATCCGTAGGTCTCTGCCCGCTTGGCCAGGTCGATGACCCGGGCCGCCGGGGGAGTGCACTGCAGAACGACGCCGATATCCATGTGTCGCCTTTCGGTTCGTGACGGGGGAGCCGGGGTCAGCGGGTACGCGGGAACCCGAGGTCGACCGAGGAGGTCGCCGGATCGGGCCAGCGGGAGGTCACGGTCTTGGTCCGGGTGTAGAAGTCGACACCTGCGGGGCCGTAGATGTTGCTGTCGCCGAAGATCGAGGCCTTCCAGCCACCGAAGCTGTAGTAGGCCACGGGTACGGGAATGGGGACGTTGATGCCGACCATGCCGACCTTGATCTCGAACTGGAAGGCCTTGGCCGCACCACCATCGCGGGTGAAGATCGCCGTGCCGTTGCCGTACTGGTGCCGGTTGATCAGGTCGACGGCCTCGTCGTAGGTGTCGACCCGCACGACGGACAGGACCGGTCCGAAGATCTCGTCGTCGTAGGACGCCATGCCGGGCTTCACGTTGTCGATGAGGGAGACGCCAAGGAAGAAGCCTTCTGAGGGAACGTCGGCGGTGCGGCCATCGACAACCACGGTCGCGCCCTGCGAGGGGGCTGACTCGAGGTAGGACGCAACCTTGTCGCGGTGCTCGCGAGTGATGAGCGGCCCCATCTCGGCAGTGGGGTCTGTGCCGGGGCCGACCTTGAGCCTGGGCAGGCGCTCGGAGATCGCCTCGATGAGGCGGTCGCCGACGCCGCCGACGGCGACGACGACCGAGATGGCCATGCAGCGCTCGCCCGCGGAACCGTAGGCAGCACTGACCGCCGCATCGGCGGCCATGTCGATATCGGCGTCGGGCAGCACCACCATGTGGTTCTTGGCACCGCCGAGAGCCTGGACGCGCTTGCCGTTGGCCGTGCCCGTCGCGTAGATGTACTGCGCGATGGGGGTGGAACCCACGAAGCTCACGGCTTCGATGTCAGGGTGCTCCAGGATGCGGTCGACGGCCGCCTTGTCACCGTTGACGACATTGAAGACGCCATCGGGCAGGCCGGCCTGCTTCAGCAGGTCAGCCATCAGCAGGGCGACGGACGGGTCCTTCTCGCTGGGCTTGAGCACGAACGTGTTGCCCGTGGCAATGGCATTGGCGAACATCCACATCGGCACCATGGCCGGGAAGTTGAACGGCGTGATGCCGGCGACGACCCCGAGCGGCTGCTTGATGGAGTAGACATCGACGCCGCCCGACACTCCCTCGGAGTAGCCGCCCTTCAGCATGGCGGGGATCCCGCACGCGAACTCGATGTTCTCGATGCCGCGTGCGAGTTCGCCTGCCGCGTCACTCGGCACCTTGCCGTGCTCGATCGATACGAGCCGCGCAATCTCATCCCGGTGCTCGACGACGAGCGAGCGGAAGTTGAACATGACCTCGGCCCGCCTCGACAGCGACGTCGACCGCCAGCCGGGGAAGGCGGCCTTTGCTGCGGCGACGGCCGCATCGACCTCGGCGACGGACGCGAGCCCCACCTCGGCCTGCTGCTCACCGGTGGCGGGGTTGTAGACCGGGCCGGTCCGTCCCGACGTGGAGGGGACGAGGGAGCCGTTGATCCAGTGTTCGATGGTGCGCAAGGAGTCCTCCGCGAGGTCCGTGGGTCGAGGTCAGATGAGGTACTGCGAGAGGCCGCGCTTCAGGTAGCGACCGTGGCCCTTGATGCCGTGGTACTCGTTGTCCTCGACGAGTACCTTGCCGCGGGAGATGACGGTGTCGACGTGACCGTCGATCTCGAAGCCCTCCCAGGCCGAGTGGTCCATGTTCATGTGGTGGGTCTTGTGCAGGCCGATCTCGGTGCGGCCTGTGGGGTCGTACACGACCACGTCGGCGTCGAACCCCGGCAGAACGTCGCCCTTGCGGCCGTACAGCCCGAACATGCGTGCCGGCGTCGTCGAGCACAGCTCGACCCAGCGCTCGAGGCTGATCTTGCCGTCGACAACGCCCTGGTAGATCAGGTCCATGCGGTGCTCGACGGATCCGATGCCGTTGGGGATCTTGGCGAAGTTGCCGAGCCCAAGCTCCTTCTGCTCCTTGAAGCAGAAGGGGCAGTGGTCGGTCGACACGATCGACAGGTCGTTGGTGCGCAGGTAGCGCCACAGCTCGTCCTGATGATGCTCGGCCCTGGCCCGCAGCGGTGTCGAGCAGACCCACTTTGCGCCCTCGAAGCCGGGCTGCGAGAGGTGCTCCTCCAGGGAGAGGTACAGGTACTGCGGGCAGGTCTCTCCGAAGACGTTCCAGCC
>CAJAKT010000167.1 GCA_903940375.1 uncultured bacterium
AGTTCGGGGTGGGGGAGTGGCAGGACCTCGAGGCCGCCGTGCAGTACGCCCTGGACAGTGGTGCGGAGCACGTGGTGCTCGCCGGTGCCAGCATGGGCGGATCCATCAGCCTGGCCTTCCTGCAGAACTCGCCGCTGGCCGATCGCGTCGTGGGCGCCTTCCTGGATGCGCCGCTGGCGAGCCTTCCTCAGGTCGTCCAGTCGGGGGCACGTGACATGGGACTGCCCGCGTTCGCTGCGGACCTCGGCCTCGCGGTGGCGTCCTGGCGGTATGGCTTCGACGTGGCCGCTACGGACTACACCGCGGACGCAGCGGCGTTCACCACGCCGATGCTGATCGTCCAGGGGACGGCGGATGCCACCGTCCCGCCGGCCGTGAACATCGACTTCGCGGCCGCGGCGAACCCCACGACGGTGTCCCTCGAACTGTTCGAAGGGGCCGGTCACGTGATGTCGTGGAACGTCGACCGACCACGCTACGAGGCGCTGTTGCGTGGCTTCCTGGGCTCGGTGACCCCCGGTTCCTGAGCAGGCGTGCGAGGCTCCGGAACGGCGCGACACGCCGAGAAGAACGCCTTTCCTGCAGAAGAAGTGGGATTTCTGCCCTAAATGTCCGATTCCTACTTGACTTCGGTAAATGACACCCCTGTAATACGTCTCAGGCGATGACCGTCGCCCAGGGTCGAGGAGGTTCCCCGCGTGGCCGACATGGTGCTTGTGCCCCTGTCCGACATCGAGGAGTTGGAATGGCAGGAACGCGCGCTCTGCGCGCAGACCGATCCGGAGGCTTTCTTCCCTGAGAAGGGCGGCAGCACCCGTGAGGCGAAGAAGGTATGCCTGTCCTGCGATGTTCGCGTCGAGTGCCTCGAGTACGCGCTGCACTCCGATGAGCGTTTCGGCATCTGGGGCGGCCTGTCCGAGCGCGAGCGACGTCGCCTGAAGAAGCGGGCCGTCTGACGCAGCCCCGGCAGTCGGCACGCGGCGCGGGTCGGCGGCAGGCACCGGCGCACCACGTACAGTTCCTTAGGTGATGGACGACGAGGTCAGGCGCGGCGAGGATCCGCCTGACGACCTCGACGATCAGTTCGACCAGCACGTCACCGGAGCCTTCGAAGCGCTCGTTGAGCCAGCTGAATCAGACCCTGGCGCCCACCCCGATGGTGCCGTCGAGCCAGCGCAGACCACCGAGTGGTTCAGCGTCGAGGACTACCTCGCCCTTGAGGACGACGTCCCCGCGCTTCCGCGTCGCGAGCACCATGTCACGGCCGTCGTCGTCAGCCACGACGGCGAGGTGTGGCTTCCTGCCGTACTGACCACGCTGGCGGCGCAGACGCGGCTGCCCGATTCAGCCGTCGGCGTCGACACGGGCTCGATCGATGCGAGCGCCGACCTGCTGACGACATCCTTCGGTGCTGATCGCACGGTGCGGCTCGAGCACCGAGTGGGCTTTGGTGCCGCGGTCCGTGCCGGACTCGACCGGCTCGAACCGCGTGTGCGCGAGCCCTTCGCCCGCGAGGTCATCTCCTGGGTGTGGCTCCTGCACGACGACAGCGCGCCCAATGCCACGTGCCTGGCTGATCTGCTGGCGACCGCCGACGACAACCCGAGCGCAGCCATCCTCGGACCGAAGGTCCTGGGCTGGCACGATCGGCGGCTCCTCCTCGAGGCGGGCGTGACGATTGACGGGTCGGGCAGGCGCATCACGGTCCTCGAGCGCCGCGAGCATGATCAGGGGCAGCACGACGGCGTGCGCGATGTCCTGGCGGTCGGTTCCGCGGGCATGCTCGTTCGCCGAGGCGTGTGGGAGGCGCTCGCCGGATTCGATCCGTCGCTGCCGCTCTTCCGTGACGACCTGGACTTCTGCTGGCGTGCCCACCGCATGGGCGAGCGGGTCATCATCGCGACCGACGCGGTCATCCATCACCGCGAGGCGTCCGCGCATGGCCGTCGCGCCGACGATCTGGCACCTCGCCCGCACCGCGCCGACCGCGAGGCTGCGGTGCACGTCCTGCTGGCACAGGCGAGCGCACTGGCCGCCCCGTTCGTCGCCCTGCGACTGCTGCTGGGCAGCCTGATCCGCGCGGGCATGTACCTGCTGGGCAAGGATGTCGCCGCCGCGCGTGACGAAGTGGGCGCGGTGCTGGCGCTGGCCCTTCATCCGTCGAAGGTGCGGGCCTCGCGTGCGCTGGTGGCCAGGACGTCGACGGAGCCGGCCAGTGTCGTCCGCCACCTGCGCCCCACGGCAGGAAACCAGATCCGGCAGAGCCTCGAGGCCCTGACGGGCGTCCTGACCACGAGCGCATCGTCGGGTGCTGCTGCTTCCGTGAGCGCGCTCGACAGTGGACCCGTCGGCGACGATGCCGACTTCCTCAACGACAGCTCGAACGGCCTGATGCGGCGCATCCTGACCTCACCGAGCGTCTTCATGGGCATCATCCTCATCGTCATCACGGTCCTCGGCACTCGTGGACTGTGGCTGGGCGACGGGGTGCTTCAGGGCGGTGCACTGCTGCCCGCGCCGCCCGGCGGCGGCGACCTGTGGGAGACGTACCGGCAGGCATGGCACAACGTCGGCCCCGGCTCGACGACACCCGCCCCGCCTTATCTCGTCGTGGTAGCGGCCTTCACGATCCTCGTCCTGGGCAAGGCGCCGGTGGCCATCACCGTCCTGCTGCTGCTCGGGATCCCGCTCGCGGGCTGGGCCGCGTACATCGCCCTGCGAGGGCTGGTACCCGGCAAGGCGATCCGGGTGTGGGCCGCGGCCGCCTACGCGCTGCTGCCCGCGATGACGGGCGCCGTCTCCTCCGGCCGCATCGGCACGACCATCCTCGCGATCGCGCTGCCCTTCGCGCTCCGCTCGCTGGTGCGCATCTCCGGGCCGAACGGCACCCTGCGGCGGTCGGCCGGCACGGCCATTCTCGTCGCGATCGTGCTGTGCGTGTCGCCTGCGCTGTGGCTTGTGCTGCTGCTCGCCGGTATCGCGTCGCTCGCCTACCTTCGGGTCACCCGGGGCACGGCATCACGTCCGGTGATCGCCCGACTGACGCTGGGTCTGCTCGGCCCGCTGGTGCTGCTCCTCCCGTGGTCGATCCACCTGATCACCAACCCCACCCTGTTCCTGCTGGAGCCGGGCCTCAACAGCGAGGGCATCACCAATGCCGAGCTGCAGCCGTGGGAGGTGCTGCTGCTCCATCCGGGCGGCCCCGGCATGACCCCGCTGTGGCTGACATCGGGGATCGTGGCTGCCGGGCTCCTTGCCCTGCTGCGGGCTGACCGGTTCCGGGTCATCGGTGCGTTCGCGCTGCTGGGCGGCCTGGCCCTGACGGTCGGCCTGGTTCAGTCCGTCGTCCTGGTCACACCCCCCGGTGCCACTGCTGCGATCCGGCCATGGCCCGGCCAGGCGACGCTGCTGCTCGGGCTGGCGCTGATCACGATGGCCGCGCTCGCGGTCGACGGCCTCCGATCCCGGCTCGCTGGCTCGAGCTTCACCCTCGGCACGCCGCTCGCCCTCATCGTCGCGATCGTGGCGGTGCTCGCGCCCATCCTGTCTGCCGGGTGGTTCTCGACTGGTCTGGAATCCGTCGTGCGCAAGGCGCCCGCCTCTGCGGTGCCCGCCTTCGTCGCCGCCGATGCGGAGGGCGCACAGGCGCCGCGAACCCTCATGCTCGCGGGCGATGCAACGGGTCGCGTGCGATACAGCCTCCTGAACGGGGCCGGACCGGTCCTGGGCGATGCGGAGACCGGACCGTCGGCGGACGCCTGGCTGGCCCTTGATCCGTATGTCGCCGCCATGACATCAGGTCGCGGCGGCGATGAGATCGAGGCGCTGGCCGGCTACGGCATTCGCTATGTCCTGCTGGCCAGGGGCTCGTCGACGGACCTGATCCCGACGCTTGACGGCGAACCGGGTCTGCGCCGCCTGTCGAGCTCGGGGGGCGAGGTGCTGTGGCGGGTCGCTGGCGTCACATCGCGTGCTCGGCTCGTCGCCGACGGCAAGGCTGTCCCGCTCGGTGTCACGGCCGAAGGCACCGTGACGGCCGATCCCTATCTTGACCAGGCCCTGCCCGATGGTGCCGGCGACCGCGTGCTCGTGTCCGGGGCTGCGGTGGATCCCGGCTGGGGTGCCGTCGTCACCGATGCGTCGGGCAACGCCAGCGAGCTTGCGGCCGTGAGCGGCCCGGGCGTGCTCGGCTGGTCGCAGTCCTTCGCTGTTCCCGACGGTGCCGCGCAGGTGCGCATCACGTTTGACGACACGACGCGATCCCGATGGCTGTGGCTGCAGTTGCTCGTCCTGCTGGCACTGGTCGTCATGGCCCTGCCGGAGCGTCGTCGCGAGGATCCCGATCCGGATCTCGATGACGATCAGCCCGCGGCCGCCGTGGTCGCGGCAGCTGCTCCCGGTCCGAAGGCCGGTGATGCGTGATGGCGTTGCGGCGACGACGTTCCGTGCGGCTCGAACCGCTCCCCGATGCAGCGGCGGGCACCTCGTCCGCGGCAATTGCCGGCGACGAGGAGGGTCACTCACCGTTCTCGGGTGCCCGGCCCCTGCTCGTTGCGGTGGCGGTGGCCGCGGTGCTGATCCTGGGTGCGACCCTGCTCCAGCGTCCGTCACCCACCGTCGACGAGGGTGCCGTCACCGTCGAGCCCATCGGTTCAACCGTGCTGCTGTGCCCCGAGCCCGGTGCCGGTACCGACCTCGGTGTTCGCGTGACGGCCGCACTCGTGCCCGGCCAGCCGGGCCAGGACGGTGGCGAAGGCGCAGCGGGCATGCAGACGCTGCCGGGCAAGGAGTCCGCCTCCTCGAAGATCCTCGTGCCGGGCGGCCAGGCGCAGATCGAGGCGTTCGGCACGCGACTGCCGGCCATCGAGGCGTACGGCGAGGGCAGCCTCGCCCCTGGCCTGGTCGCCGACCAGTGGGGGCGGGATCCGGGTGGCCGGGGCCGCGGCATGGCCAGCACCGCCTGCGCGCCGGCGGCCTCGGAGTTCTGGTTCGTCGGCGGCGGCGCGATCGCGGGTCGGCAGACCCGCATCGTCCTCGTCAATCCGGATGAGACCGCGGCGATCGTCGACGTGCTCATCCACGGCCCCGAGGGCCTGATCGACGCCCCCGCGGGACGGGGACTGGTCATCAGGGGCCAGGACCGTCTCGTGGTGCGGCTTGATGTGCTCGCTCCGGGAGTCACGGCGACGGCAGTCCAGGTGCTCGCGCGCACGGGCCGGGTGGGCGCATCCGTCGATGACGAGCAGATGTCGGGGCTGACGACCGTGGGAACCGACTGGATCCCGCCCGCGGCAGCGCCCGCAACGAAGGTCTACGTGCCGGGCATCGTCAACGGAGTGGGCGCTCGGGTGCTGTCGATCACCGCACCGGGCGAGGACGACGCGATCGTCAACATCCGCGTCATCGCGGCCGACGGCACGTACGCGCCGACGGAGCGGTCACGTGTCGAGGTTCCTGCCGACTCCGTCGTCGCGATCGACATGGCACCGATCCTCGACAAGCGCCCGGCGACGCTCGAGCTGACATCCGACGTGCCCATCGTCGCCGGCATGCGGCAGTTCTTCGGCGCAAACAGCGCGCAGGCGGAGACGGCGTTCTCCGCAGGTGCGCAGCCGTTCAGCGGTCCGGCCGCAGTGAGCGGGCTGCCCGTGCGTGCGGCAACCGATGTGCGCATCTCGATCACGGCGCCCGACACCGATGCTGAAGTCGAGATCGCGCTGCTGCCTTTCCGCGGTGGCAAGGAGGCGGCGGTCCCGGCCGATGTGAGACGTGTGAAGGTCGGTGCGGGCAAGATCCGGTACATCCGACTCAGTCCGCCCGCGGGTATCGATTGGTACACCGCTGTCGTCACGCCCGTCGAGGGATCGGGTCCGGTGCTCGTCGCGCATCGGGTGCGCGAGCAGTCGCGGTATGGCGACCTTGTCACCGGTTACCCATGGAATCCGCTGCGCGTGCAGGTCGCGGTTCCGACAGCAGTGCAGGACCCGTCGGTCGCGATCCGCTGACGCCATCCGCTGACGCCATTCGGCGGCTGGGGGATCGGCGCGCCGCCGCATGAGTGAACCTTCTCGCCACTACCGTGCAACCGTGAGTCGTCGACGCTGCTCGAAGCCGTCCTGCAACGGTGCCGCCGTGTCCACTCTGACCTACGTCTACGCAGACTCGACAGCTGTCCTCGGTCCGCTGGCGACCTACGCGGAGCCGCACTGCTACGACCTCTGCAACATGCACAGCGAGCGCATGACGGCCCCTCGCGGCTGGGAGATCGTCCGGATCACGCCGGACCCCGATGCGCTGAAGCCCACGAGCGATGACCTCGAGGCCCTCGCCAATGCCGTCCGCGAGGCCGCGCGACCGCGCTACGAACCGGGTGGCCCGCTGCCCACGGAGGCCCCGATGGGCTCTGTCGAGGTGGCGCGCAAGGGGCACCTGCGGATGCTGACCACCGTCCCGGAGCCGGCGATCGAGGTATTCGAGCCTGATCTGTTCGACGGGTTCGACGACTGACGCTGCCAGACCCTCATCCGTCACGGGGGCACCGGGCCGGACGATAGCCTTGGTCGGTGCGAAACCTCGACGCGATCATCAAGGCCTACGACGTCCGTGGGACCTATCCCGACCAGCTGGACGAGAACCTGGCCCACGAGGTCGGTGCCGCCTTCGTCCGCGTGGTCGGGGCAGCCGTCCGTGATGGTGGCCCGGGGGCCGTCGTCATCGCCCACGACATGCGACCGTCGGGTCCGTCCCTGGTGGCGTCCTTCGCGGAGGGAGTTCGCGAGCAGGGCTGCGATGTCATCCTGATCGGGCTGGCGAGTACCGATGGCCTGTACTTCGCCTCCGGCCGACTCGGCCTCCCGGGCGCCATGTTCACTGCGAGCCACAACCCTGCTCAGTACAACGGCATCAAGCTGTGCCGCCCGGGCGCCTCACCGGTGGGTCAGGACTCGGGCCTGCGGGAGATCCGCCGGATGATCGACGACGGCATCCCCGCGTTCGACGGCCCGTTGGGCGAGGTCAGCGAGCAGGACATGCTCGTCGATTACGCCGCGTTCCTGCGTGAGCTGGTCGATGTGTCAGCCGTGCGGCACCTGAACGTCACCGTCGATGCCGGAAATGGCATGGGCGGCTTCACCGTGCCGGCCGTCCTGGGTGAGGACGCGGGCCTGGCGGCGCTGCCGTTGACCATCGACCCGATGTACTTCGAGCTGGACGGCACGTTCCCGAACCACGAGGCCAATCCGATCGACGACGAGAACATGCGCGATCTGCAGGCTCGCGTTCGCGCGACCGGATCCGATCTCGGACTCGCGTTCGACGGCGACGCCGATCGGTGCTTCGTGGTCGACGAGCGCGGGGAGATCGTCAATCCGTCGACGCTCACCGCACTGATCGCATCACGCGAGCTCGGCAAGCACCCCGGCAGCGTGATCATCCACAACCTGATCACGTCGCGCGCCGTCCCTGAGGTCATCAGCGAGTTCGGGGGCACGGCCGTGCGCACGCGCGTCGGGCACTCGTTCATCAAGGCAACGATGGCCGAGACGGGCGCGGTCTTCGGTGGCGAGCACTCGGGGCACTTCTACTTCCGGGACTTCTGGCGTGCAGACTCGGGAATGCTCGCAGCACTGCATGTCATCGCGGCCCTCGGGGAGACACCGGAGGGCACCACGCTCTCCAGCCTGCTCGCGCCCTTCGATCGCTACGTCGCGAGCGGGGAGATCAACACCGAGGTCGCCGATCAGGCGGCCGCCACTGCAGCTATCCGTGCGGAATTCGTCTCGCGCGGCATCACGGACATCGATGAGCTTGACGGCCTGACGGTCTCGTCGGACACCTGGTGGTTCAACGTCCGCCCGAGCAATACCGAGCCGCTGCTGCGACTCAACGTCGAGGCAGGGGATGAGGCGCAGATGGCATCGATCCGCGACGAGGTCCTCGCCATGATGCGGGCGGGGGCGTGACCATGGCGGATTCCGGTCGTCCGGCGAGGCTGGGCATCAGCGCGGACCTGTGGGACCTGCTGGCCTGCCCGTGTCCCGAGCACGCACCAGTGGTGGCCGACGAGGACGCCGAGCGTGTCGTCTGCACGCGCTGCCGGACGTCGTTCGAGGTGCGCGACGGGATCCCCGTCATGCTGCTCGACGAGGCGATCGCGGGCCCCAACGGCGTCGGCGCTGCGGCCGAGGCCTGAGCCATGCTCATCGTGCGTGGGGCCATCAAGGACTACGACTGGGGTGTCGTCGATGGCCTGCAGGCGTGGAGTGGTCAGGCCACGGGCGCACCACAGGCGGAACTCTGGTTCGGCGTCCATCCCGGTGGACCGTCGCCACTTGTCGACATGGCCGGTGAGCCGACGGGCGAGCACCTCGCCGATCACTTCGACATCGCCGCGATCCCGCTGCTCGTGAAACTGCTTGCAGCAGCGCGTCCCCTGTCGGTGCAGGTGCACCCTGAACGTGAGCTGGCGGCAGCAGGCTGGCTGAATCAGCAGCAGCCCGGGGAGCCGCTCGTCTACAGCGATCCGTTCGAGAAGACCGAGATGCTGGTCGCGCTCGAGGACTTCGAGGCCTTCGCCGGCTGGCGCCCGTCGGACCAGGCGGCTGCGGTTCTCGCCGGGCTGACGGGCACCGACGACGCCGTCGCAGCGCTGCGACGAGGCGACCGGGCCGATGCCATCCGGGCACTTCTTGCGGTTGCGACGCCGGCCACGGTGCAGGGGCTGGGTGCGGCCGCTCGGCATGCGGGACTCACGGACGATGAGGTCGCCGCTTACGAGACGGTCGCCCGCATGTACCCCGACGACCGTGGTGCCCTGCTCACTCCGCTCCTCGCCTACGTTCGGCTGGCGGCCGGGGAGGCGGTCTATGTCCCCGCTGGCGTGCCGCACAGCTACATCCGCGGTACGGGTCTGGAGGTGATGACGTCGTCCGACAACGTCATCCGGCTGGGTCTTACCGGCAAGCCGGTGTTCGTCGAGCACGCTCTGGGGGCGCTCTCCGAGGAGCTGGAGCCGCAGTTGATGCGCGTCAGTCACGGTGACTTGATCTGGCCGGTCAATGCACCGTTCGTCGTGCGCATGATCACGTCGGGGCAGGAGCGGATTCCGCATGGTGCCTACCGGATCCTGCTGCTCATCGACGGTTCGGCCCGGGTGGTCTCTGAGTTCGGCGAGGTCACTCTCCGGCCCGGCACGGCGGCGGTCATCTCCGCCGACGACCCGGACAGCTTCGTTGAGGCCGACGGCCTCATTGCCATCGTCCAGTCGACCGAACGGTAGAGGTAGTCGTGAGCACTGAAGGTGGAATGAAGGCGGTCGTCGCCGCTCTGCTGGCCAACATTGGCATCGCGATCAGCAAGTTCGTCGCGTTCTTCTTCACGGGATCGTCGTCGATGCTGTCGGAGGCGATCCACTCTCTGGCCGACTCCGGCAACCAAGTCCTCCTGCTGGTGGGCAACAAGCGGTCGAAGAAGGGTGCCGATGATCGGCACAACTTCGGCTATGGCCGACGCCGGTTCGTCTACGGGTTCGTCGTCGCGATCGTGCTGTTCCTCGTCGGTGGGCTGTTCTCGCTCTACGAGGGCTTCCACAAATGGCAGCATCCCGAGCCGCTTGACGACTGGTGGATTGCCGTCGTCGTGCTGCTCGTCGCGATCGGGCTCGAGTCCTTCTCGTTCCGCACCGCGATCCGCGAGGCGAACCATTCCCGCGGCAAGCGATCGATGGTGCAGTTCGTGCGCGAGGCGCGGCAGCCGGAACTGCCGGTCATCCTGCTCGAGGATGCCGGTGCGCTGGTCGGCCTCGTCTTCGCCCTGATGGGTGTCGGACTGGCCGTGATCACCGGCGACGGACGCTTCGATGCCATGGGTGCCATGGCGGTCGGCACGCTGCTTGTCGTCATCGCGATCTTCCTCGCCATGGAGATGACCACGATGCTGGTCGGCGAGAGTGCGCTGCCGGAGGAGGTCGCGGCTATCCGCGCCGCTCTGGAGTCGTCGCCTGGTGTCCTCCGCGTCATCCATCTGCGGACGCTGCACATCGGGCCCGACGAACTGCTGGTGGGGGCGAAGATCGCTATCGCGCACAACGACACCGGGGCACAGATCGCGCGTGACATCGATGCGGCGGAGGCCGCGCTCCGGGCGGCGGTTCCGACGGCGACGTATGTCTTCCTGGAGCCTGATCTCGACCGCACCGCTGCACCCTGACCGATGGCCACTTCGCGTCGACCGCTCGTCGACAAGTTCGACACCACATGGCTGGGCGATCCCGAAGGACCCGACTTCAGCATCGAGATCGGTGACGACGCCATCGTGATTTCGACACCGAGCGAGGAGCACCACATTGCCTGGTCCGATATCCGTGAGCTTGACGTCGATATCCCGACGGCGAACTGGCGTGCGGCCGTGGCGTCGCAGTGGTTCCTGTCGACGATGGACATGCTGGAGTCGGTCTCGACGAACGGCGTGATGAACACCTCGATGCGGGGTGGCCACAAGGACATCGAGCTCCGGATCACCCGTCAGGACGGCACTGAGGTGCGTGGGTGGGCCCGCAAGCACCAGGCCCTCGGCTACCCCCGGCCAGAGGCTGAGGCGGCCAGGGCCGTGCTGCAGGGTCGGGTGGGGCGCTCAGGCGGCTAGCCCGGAGCGCCACGGCTGGCGAAAGCCGGTCCTTCTGGCAGAATGGTCCCGCTGGCGATGGTCCGGAGCCCTGGTTCCCGTCCCGGCGCTCGCCGCTGGCGAGCCCAACCGCCCTGCGAACCATCGAAGCCTCGTGCCGTTCGCGCCACATCGCACCCGAGGAGCACTTCGTATGTCCGTGACAAAGTCTGACGGCACCCCCGACTACAAGGTGGCCGACCTCTCGCTGGCCGAGTTCGGCCGCGACGAGATCCGCCTCGCCGAGCACGAGATGCCCGGCCTGATGGCCATGCGCGAGGAGTTCGGCACGACCAAGCCGCTCGCGGGCGCACGCATCACCGGCTCGCTGCACATGACGATCCAGACCGCGGTCCTCATCGAGACGCTGGTCGACCTCGGCGCCGACGTGCGCTGGGTGTCGTGCAACATCTTCTCCACCCAGGACCACGCGGCTGCAGCCGTCGTCGTCGGCCCCAACGGGACCGTTGACGCGCCCGCCGGCGTGCCGGTCTACGCCTGGAAGGGCGAGACACTCGAGGAGTACTGGTGGTGCACGGAGCAGGTCCTGATGTGGCCGGACGGCAAGGGCCCCAACATGATCCTCGACGACGGTGGCGACGCCACGATGCTCGTCCACAAGGGCACTGAGTTCGAGGCCGCTGGCCTCGTCCCGACTCCCGACGAGTCCACGAGCGAGGAGTACGCCGTCGTCCTGGAGACGCTGCGCCGTTCGCTCACCGAGGATCCGACCCGCTGGACGACCATCGGAGCCGGCATCATGGGCGTCACCGAGGAGACCACGACCGGCGTGCATCGCCTCTACGAGATGATGCGTGAAGGCTCGCTGATGTTCCCGGCGATCAACGTCAATGACTCCGTCACCAAGAGCAAGTTCGACAACAAGTACGGCTGCCGCCACTCGCTCATCGACGGCATCAACCGTGCGACCGACACCATGATCGGCGGCAAGGTCGCCGTCGTCTGCGGCTTCGGCGATGTGGGCAAGGGCTCGGCTGACTCACTGCGTGGCCAGGGTGCGCGCGTGATCGTCACCGAGATCGACCCGATCAACGCCCTGCAGGCCGCGATGGAGGGCTTCGAGGTGAACACGGTCGAGAGCACCCTCGGCACCGCCGACATCTACGTCACCACGACGGGCAATCGCGACATCATCACGCTGGAGCATATGCAGCAGATGAAGGATCAGGCGATCGTCTGTAACATCGGTCACTTCGACAACGAGATCCAGGTCGACCGCCTGTATCAGGCGCCCGGCGTGAAGCGGATCACGATCAAGCCGCAGTACGACCAGTTCGTGTTTCCGAGCGGCCGTAGCATGTACCTCCTCGCGGAGGGACGTTTGGTCAACCTCGGCTGCGCGACCGGCCACCCGAGCTTCGTCATGTCGAACTCGTTCACGAACCAGACGCTCGCCCAGATCGATCTCTGG
>CAJAKT010000168.1 GCA_903940375.1 uncultured bacterium
CTCACCTCAGTCAAGGAAGTTGTCCCCGTGGCGAACATCAAGTCGCAGATCAAGCGCAACCGCACCAACGAGAAGGCCCGTCAGCGCAACAAGGCGGTCAAGTCCTCGCTGAAGACTGCGGTCCGCAAGTTCCACGCGGCCGTCGACGCCGGCGACACCGAGCAGGCCACCGCGCTCGCACGCGAAGCCACTCGCGCCCTCGACAAGGCAGCCAGCAAGGGCGTCATCCACGCCAACCAGGCCGCCAACCGCAAGTCGTCGATCTCCAAGAAGGTCTCGGCCTCCTGATCGCGATCACAGCCGTCGATAGCGCTCCCCATCGGGGGGCGCTATCGCTGTTTCGGGGTCGCTTGCGAGCGATGGGGATGCCGTCAGTCGCGCGCATGGCTTGCCGCCGTGGTGGCGACGAGGATCTCCAGGGCAAGCAGCTTCTGCTCGCCGTCGAGGCTTGAGCCCTCGCGCACTCCGCCCTTCATGGCGCCATCGGCATCGGCCAGTGCCACGACTGATGCAGCCAGGCGCCTCTGGTCGCCGCTCCACCGAGACCACTGCTTGCGCAGCGTCTTGACCTTCCACGTCGGTACCCCGACCTCGCGGGCGATGTCGGCCTCCGACGCGCCGGGCGGCATGCCCCCGACGCGCACGAGCGAGCGCAGACCGCTGGCAAGTGAGGAGACCGTGGACGGGCCAACGCGTCCGGCATCCGATGACAGCATCGCCTGCCGCAGCATGCGCAGGGCCTCCGCATAGTGCCGGTCCCAGACGGCATCGGCGATCGAGAAGCCGGAGATCCCTGCGACACCCGCGAAGTACTCGCGAACGTCATCGGCGCCGATCGGGTTGGCCTCGACATCACTGCACAGCTGTGACACGGCACTGCCCAGGAGACCAAGGTCCTGGCCTATCGACTCATAGAGGGTGGCGACAGCATCACTCGTTGCCCGGCGCTTATGCGAGGCGAATTCGTTGTTGACGAAGTCGGTCGTCGCGCGGCCGCGCTTGAGGGGCTGACAGTCGACGACGTTGGCGCCGGCCGCCTTCAGATCGTCGAGCAGGGCCTTGCCCTTGTTGCCGCCTGGGTGCGTCACGACCAGGTAGACGTTGTCGGACTGATCGGCAATGACCTCACGCACTGCCTTGGCGAGCTGGTCGTCGGCCGCGTCGATGCCCTCGATCACCACGACGCCACCGTCGCCGAAGAGGTTCGGCGCCGCCGCCTCACGCAGATCATGCGCGGCGGCATCGTCGCCCGCATCGATGACGGAACGCTGCACGGACGGATCGGCCCGCTTGGCGGCCGTCGACACGGCGAGCACCGCGCGCCCCACGAGCACCGTCTCGGCGCCGATGGCCAGCGTGATGCGGGGAATCGTCATGATGACGGCAGCATGCCATGCCGGGTGACCACCCCGACGCCGGTCCCGGTCGAGACGACGGCGATCTCACCGTCGAGGTCGGTCCGCATCACGACCGCACCTATTCCCCGCCATGCCGCAACGGTGTCGGGCGCCGGATGCCCGTAGTCATTGCCAGCACCCACACTGATCAGCGCAACCGGCGCTGGCGCCGCCTCGAGGAGGCGCGGCGACTGGTTCCGGGACCCGTGATGCGGGACCTTGACAACGTCGAACGACTGTCCGCGCAGATCAGCCATAAGGGCATCCTGCGCCTCGGGCTCGACATCGCCGGCCAGCAGAAGGTGCCGCCCCGCAATCGTGACGATCAGCACCACGCTGGCATTGTTCGGCACCGAGCCCGCGTCGATCCGCCGCCGCGGCCAGATCGCCCGCCAGCCCACGTCACCGATCGTCCGCACATCACCCGCCGAGATCAGCCCGGACGCGATTCCCGTCGTCGCCAGCAAGCGCTCGGTGATCACCGCCTCCTCCACCGGATCCCGGATCGGATTGACGAGGACCTCGCCGATCGACCGATGGCGCAGGACACCGCTCAGGCCACCGACGTGGTCAGCGTGGAAATGCGTCAGGACGACAGCCGGCACAGCGGAGATCCCCGCGTCCGTCAGGCAGGCGTCCACCGCATTGGGTTCGGGCCCCGAGTCGATGACCACCGCCGCGCCCTCCCCCGCCCGCAGCAGCAGCGCATCGCCTTGGCCGACGTCGCACATGATGATGAACCAGCCCGGTGGTGGCCAGCCGCGACGGCCCGGCGGGTGCACGAGGAGAACCCCGAGGGCCGCGACGAGCGTCAGCGCCATCGCCATCCCGACGGGACGGGACGGCCCCCGGGGAATCAGCGCCCGTCTGAGCCTCGTGATACCGATCCCGATGAGTGCCGTGACGGCCAGCAGGCCCAGTCCCCACCAGCCCGTCGGCCACGGGAGGACGGCGAGTGGCAATCCCGCGCCGACATGCGCGACCCAGGCGATCCAGGCTGCCGGCCACGCGGCCAGCTGGGCCACCACCGCGGCCGCGCCGGGTACCAGTGGCGAGATGCCCGCGGCCACCAGGCCGAGAATCGTGACCGGTGCCACGACCGGCATGACCACGAGGTTGGCAGGCAGCGCCACCCACCCCACCGTGCCCCCCATTGAGACCAGCACAGGCAGGGTGGCCAGCTGGGCGGACACCGTCAGCGCCAATGCCTCGCGTAACGCGGGCGGCCACCGCCAGGTCCAGCGCCAGCGGGCCAGCCGGTCCGCCACCGGCCCGGCAATCACGATCAGCCCGGCCGTGGCCATGGCGGAGAGCGCAAAGCCCCAGGACGTGGCGAGCCAGGGAGCCAGCAGGATGAGCAGGAGGATGCCCGCACCCAGCACGGCCGGCCCGGCCCGACGACCGCCGGTCAGCAGGCCAACGGTGGCGATCGCGCCCATCCCGCCGGCACGCAGCACACTGGGCTGCGGACCGACGAGGATGACGAAGAACGCGAGGGCCGCGAGCGCGGCAGCAATACGCGCACCCAGGGGCAGGCGCAGCAGGATGACGAGTCCGAGGACGACGGCCAGCACGATGGCGACATTCCCGCCGGACACCGCCGTCAGGTGCGACAGGCCACTCGTCCGCATATCCACGCCGAGAGCAACCGGTTGAGCGGAGTCGTCGCCGACGGCAAGGCCCGCGACGAGCGACCCGGCATCCGGCGACGTCCCCGCGAGCGACGCAGCGAGTCCCGTGCGCATCCGGTGTGCAACGGTGTCGATGACGCCCGGACCGTCCGTGATCCGCACCGCGCGAACACGCATACTGGCGACGGCGTCGGACTGCCCGCTGCTCGGGCCCAGCCGGCCCGACACGATGACGTGCGTGCCCGGCGCCGGTATGGCGAGATCCATCGGCAGGCGAAGCAGGACCGGAAGCTCAACGGCTACCTCCGATCCACGAGCGGTGACGCGATCGCTGGCGAGTCGCAACTCAACAACGGATGCCTGCTGCCAGATTCTCGTGCCCGTCATGGTGCGAACCCGCGGCTCGGTTACCACCACCCCGCTCACCTCTGCGGTCGCATGCGCATCGACCCAGGCCCCCATCGGGGCTGCTGTCAATGCGGCCACGTTCAGTGCGGCAGCAAGAGCGCCGACCAGGATGGCGCTGAGAGCGATCGCCGATGCGGTCCTCATGAGGGGTCTCGCGCTCCAGCCGCGGCGGACGAGTCCGACGCCGAAGACACCGAGCACAGCGATGACACCAGCGGCCGCGCACCACGCGAGTGACTGCGCCGCGTCATGTCGGGAGACCAGGGCTGCCGACTGCGCGAGCACCGTACGCGTTACTGCCGCACCCAGCCACACTCCGGCAGCCGGCACGAGCAGCCGGGCGTCGATCCTCACACGCGCACGAGCGGTCGAAGCTGGGCCAGGATGGCATCGCCGATGCCCGACACCTCGCCGAGTTCGTCCACGGAACGGAATGGCCCGTTCGCTGCGCGCCAGGCCGTGATGCGTCCAGCAAGCACGGGCCCGACGCCGGGCAGCCCGTCGAGCATCACCTCCGTGGCGAGGTTCAGGTCGACCGGTGCACCGGCTACCGACGCAGCAGCCCCGGTCGTCGTCGTGGTGAGCGGAGAGGCCCCGCCGACGACCACCTGCTCACCGTCGACGAGAACGCGGGCCAGATTGACCGAGTCAGCGGCCCGCCGCCGCGTGACACCGCCGGCCGCCGCGACGGCATCGGCGACGCGGGACCCGAGCGGCAGTCGGACGAGGCCCGGGCGGACAACGAGACCGACCACATGGACGACCACCTCAGACACGGGAGCCGGCTGCGTGAGGGCCGGGGTCGGTCCTGCCGGCACGGCAGGGATCGATGTCGGTGCACTCGAGGGGACAGCAGGCGCTGGCTCCAGCCCGGCCACGGTGACCCCCGTGGCCACGATGGTCGGCACCTGCGCCACCGCACGGGGCCGGCCGCTCCAGACCCAGTACCCGGACAGCCCCAGGGCGGCCACGACCAGGACGACGAGAGCCCGGGCCGCGGCAGGCGACCAGGCACCGACGTGGAGTCGCCGGCTGGCCTCGTGCCCGGGCACCGGCCACGGATCCTCGACCACAGGGTCAAGCAGAGCCGGCACCGGCCGCCACTGCTCTGCGAAGACGGCGAGCCGCCGCTCGGCAGCCGCCACGGCACCGCGGCCACCATGTTGGTCACCCCTCACCCGCCACGCCATGCTGCGACGCTAGGAGCGCTGGACTCGTCGACCGCCCGACGACGACGGTCCTGTGGACGTCCGACAGTCGCGGCCGTGCCTGTGTGGATGGGCGATCAGGCTCGGAACGATCCCCACGCATCTCGGATATTGCGCTGGTGCCGGAAGAGGACCAGCATCCCCAGGACGACGGCGAACCACATGTCGGACTCGTCGGTCCAGCCCACCGTCCAGCCGACGATGCCAATCACGATCAGGGCAACCGCCCCCAGCACGGCGCCCAGTCCGACCCGATGCCACACCGCGACGCCAAGCCCGAAGGCCACCAGCACCGGAATCGCCAGCAGCGGCTGCACGCCCAGGATCGCGCCGAGGGTCGTCGCCACGCCCTTCCCACCGCGCCCGCGCAGGTACGGCGAGGTGATGTGGCCGATGACCGCGGCGAGGCCGGCCACTTCGCCGGCCGTCTGGCCCACGAAGTATCCGAAGGCCCACGCCGGCAGGAAGCCCTTGAGGATGTCGAGGAATCCCACGACGACTCCCCATCGGGCACCGAGCGCCCGCCCGACATTCGTCGCACCCGGATTGCCCGAGCCGGTTGTGCGCAGGTCGATTCCGAACACCCGCGCCACGATCGCCGCTGGGTTGACCGCGCCGAGGGCGTATCCCACGACCGCGGCAATGAGCCACCATGCCGGTGCAGGCAGGTCACTCATGACGGTGACCCGGCCGACTCGCTCACCCGCGGCGCGACGACAACGGCAACCATCCCCGGTCCCACGTGCGCGCCGACGACACCTCCGACGAACCCTTCAATCACCTCGGCCTGCGGGAGTCGCTCGCGCAGGTGGGCAGCCAGTGTGTGGGCTCGTTCCGGCGCACCGAGATGCTGGACGGCGATGTCGACAGCCTGCCCGTCAGCAGCCGTGACGGCGAGATCCTCGAGTCGCGCGAGCGCGCGGCCGGCCGTGCGCACCTGGTCGAGCCGATCGACGCGACCATCCTCGACCTGCAGGAGCGGCTTGACCTGGAGAGCCTGTCCGACGGCGGCACGTGCCGCGCTGACTCGGCCACCCCGGCGCAGGTACTCGAGCGTGTCAACGTAGAAGTAGACATGCGATGCGAGCGCGCGCTGCTCGATGACGTCGGCGACGCGAGCCCCAGATGCGCCCGCGCGCGCGGCCCGCGCGCCACTGACCGCTGCGAACCCCAGTCCCATCGCGATCGATCGCGTGTCGACCACGTGGACGGGGATGTCGAATTCCTTCGCCGCGAGCACGGCCGACTCGTACGTCGCCGACATCGACGCAGAAAGCGTCGCGACCACAATCTCCGTCGCTCCGTCCTCGGCCGCCTGCGTATACGCCTGCAGGAAGCGAAGCGGTGACGGACGTGACGTCGTGACCGGCTGCCAGTCGCGCAGCGCGTCGGCCACCCGCTGCGCCTGGGTGTCCTCCGACTCGTCGAATGACTGACCTCCGACGATGACCTGAACAGGCACGATGGCGATGCCGAGCTCGGCGGCCCAGCCTGCCGGCAGATAGCACGTCGAATCCGCGATGACGGCGACATGCGGGGCAGCCATGCCGGAACCCTAGCCGCCGTCTGCCACCGCGCGACGCAGTGCGGCCGCAGCAGCGGCCGGCACCACCTCATCAACCACGACCTGCTCGGCACCGACCCACGTCGCTGCCTCACGGAGAGCACGGGCGGTGCCGTGCATGGCCGCGGCCGAGGACGACTCCATCGTGACGCGTCGCGCATGAAGGGCACTGCCGTCTCGCTTGGGGTCGACCCGCGCCACGACATGGCCCTGATGCAGCACCGGCATGGCGAAGTAGCCATGAACGCGCTTGTGCGCCGGCGTGTAGGCCTCGATGCGATGCCGCATGCCGAAGATCCGCTCGAGCCGATCGCGATACCAGACCAGCGGATCGAACGGAGACAGCATGGTGGTGCGATGCCGGTCTCGCGCGCCGTCAGCGAGCCACGCAAGTGCATCGCGGGTCGCCCACGCCTGTGGCCAGCCCGTGACCGAGACCGGCACCAGACCGGCCTCCTCTGCATGGCGGGCGACGGATGCCCGCGGCAGGCGATGGACATCGGCGATGTCACCGGCCGTGCCGACACCCATCGTGCGCGCCCCGGCGGCTACCAGCGCCACCATGCATGCGTCATCGTCCAGGTCGTCATGCAAGAGCTCGCCTGGGACGACGTTCACGGCCAGGTCATAGGTGCGGCGCCAGCCGACGCGTCGCGACACGACGACCTCACCGATATCCAGCAGCCATTCCAGCGCGATCTTGGAGTCCGACCAGTCCCACCACTCCCCACCACGCTTCGCACCGCCGACATCACTCGTGGTGATCGGCCCCGTCTCTCCGATGAGGCGGCGCAACGCGGTGAGGTCCTTCTTCGGAACCCCGTGCCACCGCTCCCCCTTGCGCCGGTAATGCCGCCGCCGGAACGCGAAGAGCGGCCACGACTCCATCGGCAGGATGCACGCGGCATGCGACCAGTACTCAAAGGCGTGCGCATCGTCCCAGTAGGCCTGTTCGATGGCAGAACGCCGGATCGCTCCGTACCGCGCATAGGCGATGAGTTCGTGCGATCTGGCCAGGACGGAGATCGTGTCAAGCTGCACGGCACCGAGCGCGCCGAGCATCGAACGGACGATCTCCGTCTGTCGACCAGCCGACGAACGCGTCGCCGCCGACGGGGTCGGCTCCGATGAGAGCAGCCCGGCCGACCACAGCGCCGCGCGCCGGGCATCGCCCGGCGCAAGGTCGATCATCAGATGGGCACCACGTTGACGAGCTTCGGCGCCCGCACGATCACCGTGCGGATCTCGCGACCCTCCAGGGCCTTCTGCAGCCCAGGCGCAGCGAGCGCGAGCTCACGCAGTTCGTCGTCCGAGATCGTCGGCGGCACGTCGATCCGGTCGCGCACCTTGCCCGCCACCTGGATGATGCAGGTGACCGAGTCCTCGACGAGCAGCGCGGGGTCGACCACCGGCCAGCCAGCCAATGCAACCGCGGGCTCATGTCCGAGCCGATTCCACATGTCCTCGGCCGTGTAGGGCGCGACGAGCGACAGCATGATGGCCACCGCCTCGACCGCCTCACGGACCGCCGGGTCTGCGGCACCGCAGCCCGAGTCGATCGCCTTGCGGGTGGCGTTGACGAGTTCCATCGTGCGTGCGACCGCAACATTGAATCGGAAGGACTCCACCGCAATGGCCGCATCGTTGATCGCACGATGCGTGACCTTCCGCAGCTCGAGATCGCCCGTGGTGACGTCGACACCGGGATCACTGGTCACGTCGCCCGACAGTCGCCAGGCCCGCGCGAGGAACTTCCGCGATCCGGCCGGGGACACCTCGGCCCAGTCGACGTCGTCCTCCGGCGGGCCGGCGAACACCATCGTCAGCCGAATCGCATCGACACCGTTGACGGCAAGCTCGTCGGTCAGGCGCACGAGGTTGCCGCGCGACTTGCTCATGGCCGAGCCATCCATGACGACCATGCCCTGGTTCAGCAGCCGGGTGAAGGGCTCGGTGAAGTCGAGCAACCCCATATCGAACAGGACCTTGGTGAAGAAGCGCGAGTACAGCAGGTGCAGGATCGCGTGCGTCACGCCACCGACGTACTGGTCGACGGGGAGCCACTCCCGCACGATGGCGGGATCGAAGGCGGCCGTCTCGTTCCTCGGATCGGCGTAGCGCAGGTAGTACCACGACGAATCCATGAAGGTGTCCATGGTGTCGGTGTCGCGCAGAGCGGGCTCGCCGCATCGCGGACACGTCGTGGTGACCCAGTCGGTCGCTGCGCCCAGCGGCGATGTGCCCTTGGGCTTGAGATCGAGCCCCTCCGCCGGCGGCAGCGTCACAGGGAGCTGGTCGTCAGGAACCGGGACCTCGCCGCAGGTCGGGCAGTGCACGATCGGGATCGGCGTACCCCAGTAGCGCTGACGCGAGATGAGCCAGTCGCGCAGGCGGTAGTTCACCGCCGGCGCACCGGTACCACGCTCAAGCAGCACCTCGGTGATGGCAGCGATCGCTGCCGCCTTGTCGAGGCCGTCGAGCGGACCTGAATTCACATGCGGGCCATCGTCGGCAGTCGCGACTCCCGTCACTACCGGGTCGTCGTCACTCGCCACCACGACGCGCACCGGAAGATTGAACGCCCGGGCGAAGTCGAGGTCACGCTGGTCGTGGGCGGGGACGGCCATGATCGCGCCCGTGCCGTAGTCGGCGAGCACGTAGTCAGACGCCCACACAGGGATGCGCTCGCCGTTGACCGGGTTGATGGCGTACCTCTGCAGAAAGACGCCGCTCTTCGGGCGCGAGGAGTCCAGCCGATCCATCTCGGAGACCTGCTTCACGGTCTCCAGGTAGGCGACGAAGTCCTCCTCGGCCGATGTGCCGGCAGCCAGTTCAGCAGCGAGATCCGAATCAGCCGCCACCACGAAGAAGGTCGCGCCGTACAGGGTGTCCGGTCGCGTCGTGTAGACCGTGACCGGCTCGTCGCGCCCTTCGACCAAGAACTGCACCTCGGCGCCCGCGGAGCGGCCGATCCAGTTCTTCTGCATCAGCAGGACCTTGTCCGGCCAGGCACCCTCGAGCTGCTTCATGTCATCGAGCAGCCGGTCGGCGTAGTCGGTGATCCGCAGGTACCACTGCGTCAGCTTCTTCTTCGTGACCGGCGTATCGCAGCGCTCGCACAGGCCCGCCACGACCTGCTCGTTGGCAAGGACCGTCTGGCAGTTGGGGCACCAGTTGACGTTGCTGTCCTTGCGGTACGCCAGCCCACGCTCGAACATCTGCAGGAAGAACCACTGGTTCCAGCGGTAGTACTCGGGGTCGCACGTGTTGAAGACACGGTCCCAGTCGAACGAGCAGGCGAATCGCCGCATCGACGCCTTCTGCTGCGCGATGTTCTCGTACGTC
>CAJAKT010000169.1 GCA_903940375.1 uncultured bacterium
AGGAACTCCGTGAGCCCCTGGACGATGCCCAGGACGATCGCCTCGAACCAGGTCACTAGGAGGCCAGGCCGGATGCCTCGAGGACGTCGACCATGGTCTGCAGGGTGCGAATGCGCTCTTGCAGGTCACCCGAGTACGTCGCGATCGTGAGAGTGGTGACACCGGCATCCGCGAACGCCGCGAGCCGGTCCTTCACCCGATCCGGAGTGCCGATCAGGCTGGTCTGATCGATGAAGTCGAAGGGCACCGCTGCCATCGCACCGTCGTAGTCACGGGCCATGTACTTGTCCTGGATCTCGATGGCCTCCTTCTCGTAGCCCATGCGGCACGCCAGCTGGTTGTAGAAGTTCTTCTCCCGGCTGCCCATGCCGCCGACATACAGGGCGGAGTAGAAGCGGAGCGGATCGGCGCAGGCGGTGGCATCGTCACCGAAGACAACCGGCACGGTCGGCACCACGTCGAACCCGTCCATCGTCAGCCCGACACTCTCGCGGCCCGCACGCAGGGGCGCCATGTTCTCGGCGGCGCTCTCCGGCGAGAAGAAGATGGCGAGCCAGCCGTCGGCGATCTGACCCGTCAGCTCCATGTTCTTGGGACCGATCGCGGCCAGGTAGATGGGGATGGTGTCGCGCACCGGGTGCACGGTGAGCGTCAGTGCCTTGCCCGGGCCATCGGGCAGGGGCAGCGTGAAGAACTCCCCGTCGAAGGAGACCTTCTCGCGTGCGAGCGCCTTGCGGACGATCGCCACGTACTCGCGCGTGCGGGTCAGCGGCTTGTCGAAGCGGACTCCGTGCCAGCCCTCAGACACCTGCGGACCGGAGACGCCCAGGCCAAGGCGGAAGCGCCCGCCGGAGAGGCTGTCGAGGGTGGCGGCCGTCATCGCGGTGTTGGCCGGTGTTCGGCCCGGGATCTGGAAGACAGCAGAGCCGACGTCGATGCGCTCGGTCTGCGCGGCAATCCACGTGAGCACGGTCGCAGCGTCCGACCCGTACGCCTCCGCAGCCCACACCACCGAGTAGCCCAAGCGGTCTGCCTCGCGGGCGAGGACGAGGTTGTCGGCATCGTTACCGGCACCCCAGTACCCCATGTTCAGTCCGAGCTTCATGTGATTCCTCCCAGTGGATTCAAGGCGAGCCTAGGGCGCTGGGTCTGATCATGGCGGTAGCGTGCCGTCATGCAATTGCGACCCCTCGGCAGATCCGGCCTGTGGGTGGGCCGGCTCGGCCTCGGCACGGGCACCTGGACACGTGGAACCGACGAGTACGAGGCCCGCGATCAGCTCGCGGCCTTCCTCGATGCGGGCGGCACGCTGCTCGACACGGCCGATGTCTACGCCGACGGGGATGCAGAGGCCCTGCTGGGCGAGCTCGTCGAGGAGTTCGAGGTTCGCGATCAGGTGGTCATCGCCACCAAGGCGGGTGCGGTCGATGGTCCTGATCGACGGATGAACGCTTCGCGCCAGCACCTGCTGCGCGCGCTCGAGGCGTCCCTTCGCCGGCTCCGCACCGAGACCGTCGATCTCTGGCAGCTGCACGCCTGGGATCCGTGGACCCCGATGGACGAGACACTCGCCGCTGTCGACGACGCCGTCAGCAGCGGCAAGGCGCGCTACGCCGGCATCTCCAACTACTCCGGCTGGCAGATGAGCCGAGCGGCCACCTGGCAGCAGGCCGTGCCGGGACGCACCCCGCTGGTCACCGCGCAGATGGAGTACTCGCTGCTCGAGCGCGGCATCGAGCGCGAGATCGTGCCCGCTGCGCAGTCGGCCGGCATGGGGATCCTTCCGTGGTCACCCCTCGGACGCGGCGTCCTGACCGGCAAGTACCGGCACAGCATGCCCATCGACTCACGCGGCGCCAATGCCGAGACCGCCGGCTGGGTCCAGGTCTACCTCGATGAGCGCGGCCGGCGAATCGTCGACGCACTCGCCACGGCGGCCGAAGGGCTGGGCGCATCCCCCACCGAGGTCGCCCTGGCCTGGCTGCGCGATCGTCCCGGCGTTGTCGCGCCCATCCTCGGTGCCCGCACCAACAACCAGCTCATCGCAGCACTTGCCTCGGAAGAGCTCGTTCTGCCTGACGAGATCCTGATCGCCCTCGACGATGTCTCGGCGCCCCCGATGGGCTACCCCGAGGCCGGCTGGGCCCAGCGTCGGTAGCGAGGGACGACCATGCAGCAGCGCGCCGCGACCTGGGA
>CAJAKT010000170.1 GCA_903940375.1 uncultured bacterium
TCGATCCCCATCTCCCGCAACTGCTCGGATGCCAGATCAACACGTCCGCACACGGCGATGCAGGGGACACCACTCTGCTGCGCCAGCCCTGCCGCGAGCCCGGTGCCCTTCCCGAGCCGGCTCTGGGAGTCGAGGGCGCCCTCCCCGGTGATGACCAGGTCCGCTGCCGAGATTGCGGGGGCCAGTCCGATCGCGTCGGCGATCAGCTCGGCTCCGCTGATCACCTCGGCGTTCAGCACCGAGATTGCTGCGAAGGCGGTGCCACCGGCCGCCCCGGCGCCCGGGAGCATGGCCGCGTCAACGGCCGTCGTCTGTGCAAGTACCTGCGACCAGTGGGCGAGCCCGGCCTCAAGCAGTCCGACATGTTCGGGAGTCGCGCCCTTCTGCGGGGCGAACACCGCCGCTGCGCCCCCCGGCCCGAGGAGGGGGCTCGTGACATCGGTCGCAACGGTGATGTGCACCTGGGTGAGCCGCGGGTCGAGACCGGACATGTCGACCTCAGCGATCCGGATGAGGGTGCTGCCGCAGGCCTCGACTGGCTCACCGAGGGAATCGCGGAGTCCCACGCCGAGGGCTGCCAGCATGCCTGCTCCGCCATCGGTCGAGGCGCTGCCCCCGACGCAGATGACCAGTTCGTCGATGTCGCAATCGAGAGCGGCGCGGATCGCATCTCCGACGCCGGCCGTGCTGCTCGTCATGGGGTGGAGTTCGCCGCCCGGGAGGAGGGAGAGACCGCAGGCGCTGGCGAGCTCGACGACGGCCATGCGCTCGCGGACGACGAAGGACGCCGCCACGGGTGCACCCGTCGGGCCGCGCGTCGTGACCGGACGTCGGGTGAAGCCGGCAGCCTCGAGGGCATCGAGGGATCCGTCGCCGCCGTCGGCGAGGGGCCGCAGGATGGTCAACGCTGTTGGCAGCGCGGCATGGACCCCCGCTGCCATGGCGGTGGCGGCCTCTTCGGCCGTGAGCGTGCCCTTGAAGGCATTCGGGGCGAGGACGACGCGCAGGGGATCGGTCACGTCACCTTCCTGACTGGCACGCGAGGACTGCCGCGGTGCGACAGGATGAGCGAGGGCGGTACCTGCCCCACCCAACCACCTGGAGGACTACGTGTCCCGCACTCCGCTCGTCGATGCATGGCGTCGGGCCCTGGCAACCAAGCGTCGACCGATGCAGGTCCCCGGGCACAAGATGCGGTACGCACAAGATGCGCCGGGGTGGGCAGCGGACCTTGTCGGTGACACGGTGGGGGGCGATGTCCCCCTCCAGGGCGGTGTCGACGACAACGCCTTCACCAACAAGTACCTCGACCAGGCGGAGGCCCTGTGGGCCGATGCCGTCGGTGCCGACCACAGCCGATTCCTGCTCGGCGGATCGTCGCAGGGCAACATCGCAGCACTGGGCACGGTTGCCGACATCGACGTGCCGATCGCGATCGACCGCACGTCGCATCGCAGCACTCAGGCCGCGCTCGTGATCAGCGGCGCCCGGCCCGTGTGGATCTACCCGCGCCTGCATCCGGACTTCCACCTGCCGATCGGGATGGAGGCGTCGAGCATCACCGATGTGACGGAGGACGTGAACGGGTTCTTCGCGACCTCGCCGTCGTACATCGGCACCATCTCTGACGTTGCCAGCCTCGTGGCCGCCGCGCGTGCGCGCAAGCAGCCGCTCATCATCGATCAGGCCTGGGGCGCCCACCTGGACTTCCTGCCGGGCATGGGCGCGATGTCCCTCGGCGCGGACATCAGCGTCACGAGCGTTCACAAGGCACTGCTCGGCTATTCATCGACGGCGGTCGTGAGCATGCATGACGGACTCGTCGCGCGTACGACGCTCGATCGCTGGGTTGATCTGACGACGACGACCTCTCCGTCCGGCACGCTGTTCGCGACGATCGACGGAACGCGCGCCGCGATGGAACGCGATGGTCAGGCTCGCCTCGAACTGATTGCGGAGGCGGTAGCCGATGCTCGTCGACGTCTGGCCCGCGTGTCCGGACTCGTTGTCCTGGACGATGTGAATGCCGGCTGCCGCGTCGACCCGCTCAAGCTCACGCTGCTGCTGCCCGGCACGGGCGCAGACGGTGTCGCTCTCGGAGCCGCCCTGTTCGACATGGGTCACGGTCCGGAGTCCGCCGATCGGGACACCCTCGTGCTCACCGCGACAGTGGCCGACGAGCCGGAGTGGATCATCGAGTTCGGGGAGGTGCTCGCGGCGCTGGTGGAGTCGAATCGCGGTGAACCTCGACCCGCGTCGCCGTTGGCCGTCTGGCGGGTCGAGCCGGAGGTCGTCGTCACGCCGCGTCAGGCGTTCTTCTCCGATCGGCGGCGCATGCGCCTCGCTGATGCTGTGGGTGAGGTCAGTGCTGAGCAGTTCTGCCCCTACCCGCCCGGTGTCCCGCTGCTTGCCCCCGGCGAGCGCGTCACGCAGGAGAGCGTCGACGCGATCATTGCGGCGGGCAAGGTGGGTCGCGTGGCGTACAGCAGCGACCCGACGCTGGAGACGATCGAGGTCATCGAGCAGCTGTAGCGGCGCTACATCGACGGTGCCGTCAGCCGGTGGCGTAGCGCAGGGCGGGCAGTGCCGCCTGCAGTGCCGCTGTCTGCTCCGTCGTCCAGTCCTGGGGTGCGACAGCGAGTGCCACGGCGACCGCCATGTTGGCGCTGTAGTTGTGGCCGACCTCCGGCGGTTCGCCACCACTGATCAGGTCCATGCCCACCTGCAGGAACGTGATGATCGGGATCCAGCGCATGTGCGGATCGACACCGGGGCCGAGTGGTTCGTTGAGCCAGTCCGGGTGCCTCAGCAGCAGATCGGGGCTCCAGTAGACGACCGGATCGTTGGCATGTGCCGCGAACACGATGGTCGGGGGCGCCTTCTTCTCATTGCCATCAGGATCATTTGCGCTGACGAGCACCCGCGTGATCGTGCCGTCGCCGATGATCGGCTCCCAGGCCGGTCCGCCCGTGCGCGTGGCCTGCCACTGCTTCCACAGCACCGACTCTGCGGGCGGACCGATCCAGGCGACGTGCGGGATCTCGGCGGTGACGTCTTCCGGGGTCGCGTCAGCTGTCCAGGCGCCCTGGGTTCCGAGTGAGCCGAGTGACTGGCCGAACAGGATCAGCTCGGGCCGCTGATCGGCGGGCTTCGCCCGCCAGGCGGCGAGGACGCCGTCGATCATGTCGCGGTTCTGCGTGATGGTCGTCTGCGGATCGACGACGAAGCCGATCCAGCTCGGCACCGCGGAGTACTGCACCGCGACCGTGGTGACATCGCCATCGGTGACGGCTTCAAGTGAGTTGATCGCGTTGGGGTCGACCCAGCCGGTACCGGTGACGCCGAAGATCGCGAGGTACTTGCGGTTCCACGCGTCGACCCGGTCGAGTTCCTGCACAGCGAGATCGGTTCGCGCCTCCGGAGTGTCGCCCTGCTGCATGCCGACGTAGACGCGCACGGGGGCCTGCGCGGCCCGGCCCGTGATCTGCTCGATGGCAGACGGGGTCATCGTGTGGCTGACGTAGAAGCGGCCTTCGCGGCCAAGGGTGTCCCATGGGGTGAGGCTCTGCTCGCTGCCGCTGTTCACTCCGAGATTCGTCGCACTCTGTCCCGAGGTGTCGGCATTGACCGTGTCGTAGGAGCCGATGAGCCACCGCAGCGCCGACTGGATTGCGATGACGGCGATGAGGATGAGGACGAGCGAGACGCCGAGGCGGATCACCGCAATCGCACGGTGCACGTGGCTGGGTTGCCGGTTGGAGACCCAGCGGTGCAGCGGGCCTCGACGGCTGATGAGGGCGGCAATCCTGTTCGTGCCAGAGCGAATGCTGCGGGCGCCAATCAGCAGGATGGCGCTGAGTAGTGCGGTGAGGACGATCGCGACAACGGTTGATGGCAGCGCAGCGGGCATGTCGAGGGCCGACTGCTGCTCTGCCTGCCAGCTGACGGCCACCGGCGTGAACGCAAGGGCTGGGAGCCAGAACAAGGCGAGCAGGACGATCACGAGCCAGCGCGGTGTACGCCAACGGCCGACCGCGGGGATCTTCCGCAGTGCCCAGCCGATCGTCGTGCCGATCGCATACCCGGTGAGCGTGCCCAGGGAAGTCAGGAGCAGCAGGAACATCAGTGAGTGCGGGAGGAGCGACGGGGTGAGCGCATTCGTGTAGCCGATGGCAGCACCGAGCAGGCCGGCGACGCTTGGCCAGCGCCACACGACGCGATGCGGGGTGACGTCGACAGTTCCTGCGGGCGTCGTCATCCGGCGAGTGTAATCACGAATTCGGACATCTCGGCCATGATGTGGGGATGAATGCTGCCTTCGACGCCGTGACCGCAGAACTCCGGTACGCCGATCTGCCTGCGGAGAAGTGCCCTGCTGGCCCCGTCTCGACCGGGGTGACGATGCTGGCCGCGACGGATGCACTCGAAGTGGGTGTGTGGGAGCACCCGGTCGGCACGTCGACGGACGTTGAGACCGACGAAGTATTCGTCGTGCTGTCCGGCCGCGGCCGCGTGACCCTCGACGATGGCCGCGTCCTCGAGTTGTCGCCTGGCATCGTCGGCGTGCTCGCGGCGGGCACCGCTACGACCTGGGAGATCGACGAGCCGCTGCGCAAGGTGTGGGTCGTCGAGCGCTGACCGGCTCTACCCGATGACCAGCGCGTCCAGCTCGGCCTTCGTTGCATCGTCGAGATCGACGAGTGCGGCGGCGCAGTTCTCCTCGAGGTGATGCACGGAACCGGTGCCGGGGATCGGCAGCGTCACCGGCGAGTGGCGCAGCAGCCATGCGAGTGCAACCTGCCCTGGCGTGACGCCGAGACGAGCGGCACCATCGGCGAGCGGGCTGTCGGGCCCGAGCAGTGCACGGTTGCCGAGCGGGAACCACGGGATGAAGCCGATGCCCTCGGCGGTGCTGTAGTTCAGCAGTTCCTCGCTGCTGCGATTGCCGAGGTTGTAGAGGTTCTGCACGCTGACGACGTCGAAGTACTCGCGCGCGGCCTTCACCTCGTCGACGGACACCTCGGACAGGCCGACGTGGCGAATCAGCCCCTCGCGCTGGAAGTCAGCGATGACGCCGAACTGCTCGGCCATCGGCACGTGCGGATCGATGCGGTGCAACTGCCACAGGTCGATGCGCTCGACGCCGAGGCGACGAAGTGACATCTGCACGCATTGACGCAGGTACTCGGGTCGACCGACCGGCTGCCATTGGTCAGGACCCTGCCGGGTGAGCCCGCCCTTCGTCGCGATGATCACGTTGTCGTAGGGATGAAGGGCCTCACGGATCAGGTTCTCGCTGACATCGGGGCCGTACGCGTCAGCGGTGTCGATGAAGTCGACGCCGAGCTCGACGGCACGTCGAAGGACCGCGATGGCCGTGTCATGGTCGGCGGGATCGCCCCAGATGCCGGGGCCGGTGATGCGCATGGCACCGAAGCCCAGGCGCCGCACGCTCAGCGGATCCGAGCCTCCGGCGCCGAACGTGAAGGTGCCGCTGGACAGGACGGGCGGCGTAGCGGAATCGGTCATGGGGACATTCAACCCCGTGATCACTTGCCGCGAATCACCGAGACGGTTGCGGGCAGCCCGAGGCGGCCCCAGTCCCGATCGGCGGTCCACACGTCCATGTCCTGCTGGATCGCGTAGGACAGGCAGCACAGGTCGCCTAGCGAGAGACGCCGGGTTGTCGCTTCCCGTGCCACCACGGTCGTGATCAGGGCAGCCTGCGGCCACCCCAT
Organism: uncultured bacterium; assembly: GCA_903940375.1. Classification (GTDB taxonomy): domain Bacteria; phylum Actinomycetota; class Actinomycetes; order S36-B12; family S36-B12; genus UBA10649. The sequence goes on from CAJAKT010000170.1 coordinate 5,739, forward strand.
CGGAACTACGGTCAGGCCTGCGGCTACAAGATCGTCGGCAAACGACGCACCTGGCTCACCCAGCCGGTCAAGCTTGGCGATCACCTCTGCCATGTTGACCGCGGTGATGTAGGCATCGGGCAGGACGGCCTCGACGCGTTCAGCCCCGGGCTCGTCGAAGGCCCAGGCGAGAACGCATGACGCATCGAGGAGGACGGGTCGGGTCACCGGCCATCCTCGGCTCGCTCTGCCAGGAAGGCGTCAACCACGGAGTAGTCGGGAGTTGACGTGATCCGGGACCGGGCCCGCCGAAGCGCGTGTGCCGGAGTCTCGATGATCAGGCACCCCTCCTCAGCGACGTGGACACGCAGCGTCTCGCCGACCGATAGTCCGGCGGAGCGAAGCACTTCATCCGGGAGAGTGGGCCTTCGGCGTGAATCAAGGCGTACGGTCCACGAGGTCTCTGGGCTCGCCTGTTGGGTTGTCATCCCATGAGTGTGAGATCCGTGGGAAGAATTGTCAATCGTGGGATGCGACGAAATGACGCGCGCCGAGTGGTACTTACCCCCGTGCGAAGGCGTGCACGATGTGCAGTTCCGAGCGTCGGGGCGGCTCGGCCAGCAGCGACTCGACCGCGTCGTAGAAGCCGCCGACGAGCGGGCCGCTGCCTTCAGCGGTCGCGATGCTGGAGTTCTCGTACAGGACGAATGCCCGGATCCGTCCGCTGGCCCGCTGCACGGTCTCGAGGATGATCACCGCATTCGGCTCAATCGCCTGGAAGTCCTGTGCGAACGACTCATGGAGGGCGATCACATCGTCGACATGGCCGAGCCTGGCCAGCATGCTCATCTCAACGAGGGAAGCCTCCCCGATATGCGGCGCCTGGATCTCGGTGTCCATCGCGTAGAGCGCAAGGAGTTCGAGTTCGCTGCGCTCGGGAGCCTTGGCCAGATGCGGCTCGAGGGCGTCGATGACCTCCGCGAAGAACGGCAGGCTCGCGAGATCCTCGGCCGCCTCGGCGCTCTCGTAGATGCCGACTCCATGGATCAGGTCCTGCGACGGCTCACCGGCGATGATGGCGAGGGCGAGGTCCTCGATCTCGTCCTCAAGCCGGTTGACGAAGTCGAGGTACGCCTCGAGCGCCTGCTCATAGTGGCCGGGGCGAGTGGTGAGAGTGAACTCGATGACGACGGACACGGGGCCTCCAAGTCTGCGGTGAGTAGTCCGAGGGTAGCCGTCGCTGCCACCTCGCGGGCAAGGCGAACCTAGTGATCGCGACTGGTCAGCAGCTCACTGGCCGACTTCGCAGGCGATGCCGTCCCGGTCGCTGTCGAGGTGACGATTCATCTCGTACCACTCGGCATCCCAGCGGTGACCGTTCAAGCGCAGATTCGCAAGCTCCGGATCGTCCGGGCGGTCCTGGTCCCGCGCCGTCGGCAGGCCGATGCCGCGCCAGTCCGCCGCGCGCAGTTCGGTGCAGGACTCGAA
>CAJAKT010000171.1 GCA_903940375.1 uncultured bacterium
GTGTCGTTGGGGTCGATGCCCGGCAGGAACGGACCGCAGTCGAAAGACGGCAGGTTCGAGGGGGCTTCTCCGGGCGCTGACTGATCGCGCAGCAGGACCCGCAGCGCCTCCTCCATGACCGAGCCGACGCTTTGGCCAGCCAGAGCGGCACGAGCCTTGGCCCGGCGGTACAGGGCGTCATCGATTGTCACGGTGGTCCGCATGCCCCGAGAGTATCATCGTGATGCGCATCAAGATGCGCCGTCATATGTCAGCGTGAGGTCAGGCCCCAGCGACGATCTGCGACAGTCGGTCGAGGACGGCCTGCTCGCGGGGATCCACCTTGTCGGCGCCGCCGCCGAACATGCCGCTGCCGGCCGCGGCCACGACGGCTGCGGCAACGGCGGTGAGCAGGGCCCCGACCTGGGCGGCCTCCTCGGCCGTGGCCTTCGCGCGGACGAGCGCGAAGGCGGCAGCGGTCTCGTCGAGCATCATCGCAACGGCCTCGTCCGTGGACTTGGTGTCCGGCGCGTTCATCGACCCGTCGGTGAAGGAGGCGATGATCGCGTTCCCGGGGTACTTGGCAACCTCGGCCGTCAGGGTGCTGCCACCTGCGGCAGCCTCCTTCATCAGCGCCACCACGTTCCGGCCGTCTGCCAGTGCCGCTGCGCCCAGCACGAGTCCGGGCAGCGTGAGGACCCGCTGCCACTCCTCTGGGGTGAAGTCATCCTTGCTGGCCATGCCGAGCCTCCCTGCTTCGACGGAGTGAGAACGGGGTCGAGGGTATCGGCGTGGAAATCGACGTGCATGAAGACATCCGTTCGATTGAGACCAATAGGTTGACCCTTGCGCTCCCCACTTCGGGGTCGTGGCAGTTCCGAGCCCGCGGGTGCGGGTCAAAGTGAGGTTCCCATGTCTGCTCCGAACGTCTCCGCATCGTCCATGCCTCGTGAGACTCGCGCAGCTGAGCCGATTCATGTCACGCGAGCATCCCTGTCGCTGGCTGCGGGTGGCTTCATCCTGTGGGGGATCGGCTACCTGACCCTGTGGGGTGCGCCAACCGGAACACGGCTGGAGTGGGTGCTCTGCACCCTGGGCCCCCTGCTGCTGGCTGCTGCGATCCTCAACCACCTCGATCATCACCGTCGTCGCTTCGGGATCGTGGCGCTCGTCCTGCTGAACATCGTGGTCATCATGCAGGCACTGGTGTTCCTGCCCTACGCGGTGAATCCTGGCCTGCGCGGCGATGCGGCATGGTCGAACGTGCCATACGACATCTGGGGCATCAGCTGGCTGGTGGGCGCGCTCGGGGTGGCTGCCGTGCTGATGCGCAAGAAGTCACGCCTCGATCATGGCGGCAAGAGCGCCGAGACCGAGATCCACGCTTCGTTCTTCCAGTTGTCGATGCTCGCCGCCGGAATGCTGATCTACGGAATCAGTTTCGTCGGCTTCAGTACGGATCGCACCAGCCACCTGTTCGGCTGGCTCAGCGTGATCGGCCCCGCGTTCATCGCTGTCGCAGTGATCGCACACATCGAGCACCTGAGCCTGCGGCTGGGCCGCCCTGCGGTCGTCCTGGTCATCTTTGGGGTGTCAGCTTGGGCAGCCAAGAACCTGGTGCGGGCAACCACCGACCTCATGAGCGACCCGCACTGGGCGGTGTTCTTCGTCTATGGGGTGCAGGGCGTCATCCTGCTGCTCGGAGCGCTCGCCTGCCTGCTCGTGCTGTTCCACAAGCAGGCGTGGGAACTGCCTGTCGAGTAGCTCGGCAGAGCGGCAGCGGCCTGCAGGCCACCGTTGCTGCTGACGGGTTGTCCACAGGCGTTGAATTGGGCATGGCAGTGTGCGGCATCGCCGACGTACCGTCGTCGACATGGACACGGTGGCGGTTGTCGAGGAGCGAGTGCGCGAAGCAGTGCGCGCACGTGGGATCGACCCGCTTCGTGATCCGGATTCGGTGCGCGAACTCGTCGATGCCGCGCTGCAGGAGTCGCTGAGCGAAGGTCCAGTTGCGGAAGCCGCATCCGTCGGCCGGTCGGTGTTTCACGCGGTGGCCGGATTCGGGCCGCTTCAGCAGTTCTTCGACGATCCATCGGTTGAGGAACTGTGGATCAATGCGCCGGGCCGGGTCTTCGTGGCGCGCGACGGCCGCAGTGAGCTCACGACCATCGTGCTGGACGCCGCTCAGGTGCACGTACTGGTCGAACGCATGCTGCGCGTGTCGGGCCGCCGCCTCGACTTGAGCAGCCCCTTTGTCGACGCGATGCTCCCGGACGGCAGCCGACTGCACGTCGTCATCCCCGACATCACGCGCGAGCACTGGGCAATCAACGTCCGGCGGTTCGTCGTGCGGGCGAGGACTGTCATGGACCTTGTCTCGCTGGGCATGCTCTCGTCTCAAGCAGCGACGTTTCTCGATGCAGCAGTGATCGCGGGCCTCAACATCGTGGTGGCAGGTGGCACGCAGTCCGGCAAGACGACCTTCCTCAATGCGCTGCTGGGCTGCGTCCCCTCGACGGAGCGGATCATCACCTGCGAGGAAGTGTTCGAGATCCAGCTGCAGCACCCGGACTGGGTCGCCCTCCAGACCCGCGACGCGAGCCTGGAGGGAACGGGCGAGATCGCCCTGCGCCGGCTCGTGCGGGAGGCGCTGCGCATGCGTCCGACGCGACTTGTGGTCGGCGAGGTGCGGCAGGCCGAGTCCCTCGACCTGCTCGTCGCCATGAACAGCGGGATGCCAGCGATGGCGACCCTGCACGCCAACAGCGCACGCGAGGCGGTGACCAAGCTCTGCACCCTGCCGCTGCTGGCCGGGCAGAACATCGCGGCTGATTTCGTCGTCCCGACGGTCGCCGGCTGCGTCGACATCGTCGTCCATCTGGCTGCCGATGCCTCCGGTCGCCGCGCAGTGCGCGAGATCGCCGGTCTGTCGGGTCGTGCTGAGGCGGGTGTCGTCGAGATGGCCGACCTGTTCGTTGATCGCGGCGGTGGTCTCGAACGAGCGGGCGGTTTCCCGCCGCACGCGGAGCGATTCGCGCGTCACGGCCTTGACCTCGCGGGCCTGCTCGATCAGGGTGGCCGCGGCACGGTGAGCCGATGAGCGCCGCCGTCGGTGCGCTGCTCGGCGCTGCAGTCGGATGCGGGATGCTGCTCGTCCTGCTGGCTGCACTGGCACCACGCTCGACATCGGTGCGAAGAGCTAGCGTCCTCGCCCGACTCCTGCAGCGGGCGGACGTTCCTCGGCTGAGCGTGCCAGCGCTCCTTGCGGGGTGCGTTCTTGCTGCGCTGATCGCAGGAACGCTCGGCCTCGTCGCGACAGCACTGCCGGTTGCGGCTCTCCTCGCGGCTGCGATGGCATCTCTCGCCCCGATCCTCCTGCTTCGCCGACGTGCTGCGTTGCGGCAGCAGGCATTGCAGGCTGCGTGGCCGGACGCCGTCGACACGCTCGTGTCAGCGGTGCGAGCCGGGCTGTCGCTGCCGGAGTCGCTCGCCGACCTCGGCCGCTCGGGGCCACCACCCCTGCGCCCGGCCTTTGCCGCCTTCGCGGCTGAGTACCGCGCGACCGGCTCGTTCGGGGATTCACTCGACCTGGTGCAGGCTCGGCTTGCTGATCCGGTGGCCGATCGGGTGATCGCCGCGTTTCGGCTGGCGCGCGAGTTCGGCGGGTCCGATCTCGGAGTCGTGCTTCGCACCCTCAGCACGATGCTCCGCGATGATGCGCGCACGCGCGGTGAGATCCGCGGCCGGCAGAGCTGGACCGTCACCGCGGCCCGACTCGCTGTAGCGGCCCCGTGGGTCACCCTCGTGCTGCTATGCACGCGGGGTGAGGCGGCGCGGGCCTACGCCTCCCCGGCCGGTGCACTCGTGATCGGACTTGCTGCTGCCCTGTCGGTCTTCGCCTACGTTGCCATGACGCGCATCGGTCGCATGCCGACGGACGAGCGGATGGCCGCATGAGTGTCAGCGGGCAGGGGATGGCTGCGGGGCTGCTCGCCGGGCTCGGCCTGCTGCTCGTGCTGGGATGGCTGGCTGCTCGCCGGCCGCTCCGGATGGCCGACCGCATCGGCCCCTTCGTCGGGGCGCGCGGATCCGCCTTCGCTGCCGCCGATCGCACAACATCACTCGTGACCGTGCTCGGCTGGCTGCGCTCATCATCGGTACCCGACGCTGACGCGAATGCACGTGACCTTGGCTTGCGGCTCCGGCGCTCGGGGTCGGTGGCATCCGTCTCGCAGTACCAACTCGAGCGCATCGTGTGGTGCGCGCTGGGCACGTGTGCCGGCAGCGTCGCCGGTGTGGTGCTCACGTCGGGCGGTTCGTCGCCGGTCGGCGTCGTCCTACTAGGGGTGGTGGGCGGCGTGGCCGGTTGGTCCATGCGGGATGCCGCCCTGGCGCGCGCCGTGCGTTCACGGCAGCGGTCGATCGAAGCGCACCTGCCGACCCTCGCCGACCTGCTCGCGCTGGCGGTGGCGTCCGGGGCATCGCCAGCAGCAGCCTTGGAGAACGCGGCCAGCACGATGTCGGGGCCACTCGCCGACGAGGTGGCGGCCGCCGTTGACGACGTTCGCAGCGGACTGCCCGTTGATGCGGCCCTGAGGGCATTGGCGAACCGATGCGGTCTGCCTGCGGTGCAGCGATTCGTCGACGGCATCCTCATCGCGGTCGAGCGCGGGACTCCGCTGGCTGACGTGATGCGCGCACAGGCCGACGATGTTCGCGTTGATCACCGCCGCCGATTGATGGAGCTCGCGGGGCGCAAGGACGTCGCGATGCTCGTCCCGATCGTCTTTCTCGTCCTGCCCAGCGTCGTTCTCGTGGCCGTGTTCCCGGGCATCCAGGCCCTTCACCTCGTCGTCCCCTGACATCCTTCGAAGAGAGGATCACCATGCTTCACTCGCTCCTGCACCACCGGATCGCGCGCGCCGTTCTGCCCCGTCTCCAGGACGATCGCGGTGACGTGCCGGGCTGGGTTCTCATTACCGTCATGACGGCAGGTCTCGTGACGGGGCTGTGGCTGGTGGCGGACGACCAGCTGACTGCCGTGCTCGGCCGGGCGATCACGTCCGTCGCGAAGCCGTAGGCCGTGCGCCGGCCTCTCGGTGGGGAACGCGGCAGTGCTGTCGTGGAGTTCGTGCTCGTCGTTCCGCTGCTGCTCGTGGTCGCCATGGGTGTGCTGCAGATCGTGCTGGCGTTGCATGTCCGATCCACGCTGACGAGCGCTGCGGCCGAGGGTGCTCGGGCGGCGAGTCTTGCCGGGGCCGACCCGGCGGCGGGAGTCCGTCGCACCCGCGTACTCCTCGCCGGGAGTCTCGCCGGCGATGTCGTGCGGGACGTCGCTGCTCGGCGAGCCGTCATCGGTGGTGCACCCGTCGTCGAGGTGCGGATCGACGCAGCGCTCCCGCTGATCGGACTGCTCGGCCCGACAGCGATGAGTGTCGAAGGGCACGCCCTGCAGGAGGGTTGGAACTGATGCGCCGACCGAGATACCCACGCTCAGCAGACGATCAACGTGGCGCGGCGATGATCGAGTTCATCGTTCTCGGCGTCGGCGTCATCGTTCCGCTGGCATACCTCGCGATCAGCGCGGTCACCGTGCAGGCCGCAGCATTCGCCAGCACGCAGGCTGTTCGGGAGGCAGGACGGGCCTTCAGCGCAGCGACCACCGCGCGGGAAGGGCGAGCGCGCGCACTTGTCGCAGCGCAGTTTGCCTTCGCGGACCAGGGCATGGAGCTGCCGGCCGACGCCCTGCGCATCACGTGCGCCGAAGGGGAGTGCCTGGCTCCCGGGTCGGTTGTCGATGTCGATCTCGCCTGGTCCGTGCCGCTGCCCTGGCTGCCCGGATCCCTCGCCGCCGATGTGCCCGCCCGTGTCCCGATCGAGGCGACGCATCGGGTGCCCGTCGACGACTACCGCAGCAGCCCCGGCGACCTTCCGTGAGTCGCCTGCGCAGGGTCACGGACGAACGCGGCAGCATCCTCATCACCGGTGCCGGCCTGATCGCCGTCTGCCTCCTCGCGGTCGCCGTGCTGGTGGATGCATCGTCGGCGTTCGTGCAGCGCCAGCAGTTGTTCGCCCTCGCGGACGCAGCGGCACTCGCGGGTGCGCAGGCCATTGACCTCGACGCCTACTACGCCGAAGGCGCGTCGGCCGCGACACGGCTTGATATCGGGGCGGTGCCCGGGCGCGTCCGTGCCCACCTGACTCGCGCGCGGGCGGCCGAGGCCGTCACCGGCCTCGCCGTCGACGGGATCTCATCGGACGGGAGCCAGGTCGTGGTGGCCCTGAGTGCGCCCCTGCGACTGCCCTTCCTGTCCGGGCTCACGGAGGCCCGGGTTGCGGTCGAGGCCCGCTCGCAGCTCGCCTACCTCGGAAGCGGCTGAGCTCGGCCCCTATCCTTGTCCCACCATGGCCGCCATCGAACTCTCCGAACGCCTCTCCGCCCTCGAGACCACGCTGGGCAGCATCGAGACCGTCCTCGACATCCCGGCGATGAAGGTTCAGCTCGCCGAGCTCGAGGCCGAGGCCTCCGTCCCCGACCTGTGGGATGACCAGGAGAACGCCCAGCGCGTCACCTCTCGGCTGTCGTTCGTGCAGGGTGAGATCCGCAAGTTCGAGACCCTCCGCGGTCGCCTCGACGACGTGCCGATCCTGTTCGAGCTCGCTGAGGGCGAGGACGACGAGGCGGCGCTGGCCGACGCGAACAAGGAGCTCGACTCCGTCACGGCGGCGGTGGCGGAACTCGAAGTGCGCACGCTGCTGTCGGGGGAGTACGACATGCGCGAGGCGTTCGTCTCGATCCGGTCAGGGGCAGGCGGCGTCGACGCTGCTGACTGGGCCGAGATGCTCCTGCGCATGTACACGCGCTACTGCGAGCGGCACAACTGGCCATTCGAGGTCAACGACACGTCGTACGCGGAAGAAGCCGGCATCAAGTCGGCGACGTTCCACGTCAAGGTGCCGTACGCCTACGGCACCCTGTCAGTGGAGCAGGGCACGCATCGCCTCGTCCGCATCTCCCCGTTCGACAAC
>CAJAKT010000172.1 GCA_903940375.1 uncultured bacterium
CGGACACCGAATGCACTGGAGATGTACAACCGCACGCCAGCGGCCGTCGGCCACATCCCGTTGAGTTCGCTGAAGACACCGGAGACGACGAAAGCGAGCAGTCCGCCGATGAGGATCGCCAGCCACGCACTCGATCCCGCCGCGAACGTGGCGACGGAGACAACGCCGATGAAGTTGATGGCGGCGAAGGCCAGGCCTGCTGATGTGGCGGTGGCCGTCACCGTCCCGACGGAGCGCCTCAGATGGTGCGGGTGGTGATCCGTCACGACGGCGGCGGAGTCTTCGCTCACGCGTCGGGCCAGATGACGTAGCTGATCGCGTCAAGGCGCATGATGTCCTCCTGCGATCCGCGCACCTGGATCTCACCGCGCAGATACTTGGGCATCGGGTTGATATCGCCCCAGAACATGTCGCAGAAGGTCTCGGAGTCGGTCGTCACGATGATGTCTGGCACACCCGTGTGCCCTGGGCCCGTGCTGACGATCTCCCCTGCCCGCACGTCCATGCTGAAGGTGTCGCTGGTGTCGTTGCACACGAAGTGCAGCATCCGCGTCCAGTCACGCTGCATCTTGCGCAGGCGCTCGTTGGTATTGCAGCTGGTGGTGTAGTCGACGAGCGCCTCGTCAACCTCGTCCCAATTCGCCATCGGTCTCAGCCTTCCTGCGCTGCTCGTTGCGGACGTCGCCGCACTCGGGTCGATTCCTCATCCGCGGGACCGTCACCGGCACGCACCGCGTTGATCGACTCATCGAGCGCAGTGAGGAGCAGGTCGATCTCGTCGGGGCCGACGATGAGTGACGGCATCAGGCGCATGACGGACGGCTCGTTGCCGCTGTAGATCGCGAGAACTCCACGCTGCGAGAGCTGGTACGACATCCGGGGACCATGCGAGTCCTCGCGGTACTTCACACCGGTCATCAGCCCGCGTCCACGCGTCTCGCCGATCATGTCGGGATGGCGAGCGGCCAGCTCAGCCAATCCGGCGAGCAGCCGATCGCCCATCGCTGCTGCATTCTCGACGAGCCCCTCCTCCTCGATGACCTCGAGAGTGGCGAGGGCAATCGCACAGGCGAGATCGGATCCGCCGAATGTCGAGAGGTGGATGAACGGATGCGGGATGAGGAATTCGCGCATCTCCTCGGTGTAGATCGTGGCCGAGATCGCTGCGAGGGAGCCGCCCAGCGACTTGGCCACCGTCATGACATCGGGTACGACGCCCTCATGCTGCGACGCAAACCAACGGCCGGTGCGCCCCATGCCGGTCTGGATCTCGTCGAAGATCAACTTCGCGCCGACGCCGTCACAGGCCTCGCGCGCGGCGGTCAGGTAGCCATCGGGCGGAACCACAATGCCGCCCTCGCCCTGGATCGGCTCGAGGATGACCGCGGCGGTGCGCTCGTCGACTGCATCCCGCAGTGCGTCTGCGTCACCGAACGGTACGAACACGAACTCGGGAATCAGCGGCTCGAACGGCTCACGGAAGGCGTCGCGCCCACCGGCCGACAACGCGAACCCGGTATGGCCGTGATACCCGTTGACCGTCGATACGACTCGCGGACGGCCTGTCGCGCCACGTGCCAGCTTGAGCGCGAAATCGACGGCCTCGCCGCCACCCGTGCCGAAGGTCGTGCACATCAGGTTGCCGGGAGACAACTCGGCAAGGCGCTCCGCCAGCCGTGCCTTCTGCGCACTGCACAGCAGGAAGTTGCCATGGTCGAGATGGTCGAGGGCCTCCTTGGCCGCAGCGACGACCTTCGGATGACGTCGGCCCACGTTGAACGAGCCGGCCGATGTGAAGCAGTCCAGGAAGCGACGGCCGTCCACGTCCCACACCCATGCGCCCGAACGCTCGCCTTCGACGAGGTCGAGGCCGGCCGTGCGCATGACGCGCACCTTCTGCGGGTTGAGGTAGGTGCCGAAGTCGACGAGGGCGGCCGCGCGCTCGTCGGCGTTTGCCGGAATGGCCAGGTCACTCACCAGCACATGATGTCGGACCCACGGGCGGGAAGGAGGCCGATCAGATCACCACC
>CAJAKT010000173.1 GCA_903940375.1 uncultured bacterium
ACCGGTCCGTCGACCTTCCAGGCCGGCGATCGTGCCGGGCTGGTCGCCCTGCAGGCGGGCGGCTGCCCTGCGCCGGCTGTCAGTTGATGCGCAGTGGCGAGATGCCGACCGTGATTCGCCCGGTCCCGGTGCCGTAGCACGGCCCGCTCAACTCGCAGACCGTATTCCCGAGCGGTGCGGTATTGACGTCAACGGTGCCGGACGTCGTCCACAGGAGGGTGAAGTTCGATCCGTTGGCGGCTGTCAGCTGACATGCCTGGAGGGTGCCCGATGTGGTGCACCTCTGCATGCGTGCGCCGACCAGCCAGGAGTAGGTGGTGTTCCAGGCCCGGATCGTCTCCGTGGTGCCCGGGTGCAGCTGGATGCCCAGCTTCGGCTCGTCTCCCAGGGTCCACAGGAACCAGAACAGCGAGTCGACGCCGTACTGCACGGACTGGATGAATGACTGCGAGAGATAGGCCGCCGACGTCGCCGGGTCGAGGACGACCCGACCCTGGCCGAGGCCGGCCAGTCCGTAGTTCAGCTCGGTGTCGAAGATCGGCAGTTCCGGAGCGCCCTTGACCGCCAGCATCGTCTTGAACTGGGCGAGCTCGTTGATCCGGTCCTGCGGGGTGCCGTTCGCGGCCGGGTAGCTGTGCACGGCGAAGCCCTCAACCGGCCAGTTCAGCAGCCGCAGCTCGTCGAGATACCTGGCGTAGTTGGACGCGAAGGCGTTGGAGGCCCGCGTCCCGGTGCTTGACGCGATCACCGTTGCTGCCGGGTAGCAGTTGTCGACGGCGGTCTTGACCTTCGCGGTCAGCTGGGCGAGATCGTACGGGCCACCCAGCCAGAACGTGGTGAGGTTGCCCTCGTTCCACGCCTCGTAGGAGCGAATGCTGCCCTGGTACTTCTTGCACAGTGCGCCGATGAAGTTCGCGGCGTCGTCAAGGTTCGTCGGGGGGACATTGCCGGCCTTGCCGCCGTTGGCCCAGGATGGCGTGTTGCCCAGGACGTACATGACGTTGGCTCCGGTCTTGCCGGCCATAGCGATGGTCCGGTCCATGGTCGACCAGTCGTAGGTGCCGCGTGATGTCTCGATATCGCGCCAGGACACCGATGAGTCCCACAGTCGCAGGTAGCCCGTGGGCACGCCCGGTGCGCCCCAGTCGACGGGTGCCGCGATGCCGAACAGGTCCGATCCCACCGCGGGCGTGCTCGGCGTTCCGTAGCCGTCGAAGGCGACCGTCAGGTCATCGCTGCGGTTCAGGGAGTAGCCGCTGGGGACCACGGGTGCATCCAGCGCCGGAGCGATGCCGTTACGTGGCCATTCGAGGACGAGGTTGAGCGGCTCGCCGGGCGGACACGCCGACATGGCGGCGGTCAGGGCATCACGATCTGCCGGGCTGACGCTCAGTCCCCAGGCGGTGATGTTTGCCGCCCTGGTCCGGAATGCGTCACACGCGTCCGCCCGAGAGGTGGGAAGGGAGCTGTAGTCCTTATTGATCACGGCGGCGCGGAAGAGCAATTCCCAGGCCAGGAAGATGCAGCCCAGCTCGCCGCCCCCGGTGCCGAGGCGGCAGGTGCGGACGAACTCGGTGAATTGCTCGTTCCCTGCGACTGCAGTGTCGATCGCCTTGCTGAGTTGCTTGAACTCATCGGTCGAGATCAGCTGCTGCGTCGCCTGCAGGGTGGTCACGCCCTTGGCTCGCGTGCCACTCGGTGCTGTGGACGTATTCGTCGCCCACGCGAGTCGCTGCTGTGGTGTCCACGCGTAGGCGCCCTGACCCCATGCGGTCTTGTAGTCGGTCGTCGGATACAGGATCAGGTCCTTGGGGGTGGTGACGGTGCGTTGGGCGGAGCCGACGACCCACTTCCCCGCCTTCATGCTGCACCGCTTGCCGATCTTGGGCTTGACGGTGGCCAGGCCGATGATCATGCGCTGGCGCAGGTTGCAGCCGCGCGCGTCCTTCTTGTTCGCAACTGCCTTGGGGATGAACTGCTCGACGCCGCGGTAACCCACGAAGAGGGGCTCGACGGCCGGCAGCTGCGCAGCCATCTGCTGCGCCGTCAGGGTGACGGTCGAGGCGGGTGCGGCCTGGGCCGGTGTGGTCGACATCCCGGAGAAAACTAGGCTCAATGCGACAAAAGGGACTGCAATCATTGGCTTTACCATGTGCGCAGTGTGCACTAGTGCCTTCGCTTTGGTGTCGACACCCGGCAGCTGGCTTAGAGCGCGCCCTTGCGGGTCAGCCAGTTGAACGCCCAGTAGCCCGGGATCGTCGGAAGCCAGAACGTGACGAGTCGGTAGAGCAGCACGGCCGAGACG
>CAJAKT010000174.1 GCA_903940375.1 uncultured bacterium
CGTGGTGATCTCGGAGTCACGCGTGCGCACTGATGTCGCCCGGCTGCGCTCAGAGCTGGCTGCCCCCGATGCCCGCGGAGTTATGGTCCCGCAGGAGCATCCGCCGGGCGCGGAGGCCGAGGTCGACTGGGGCGACTTCACCGCGGTGATCGGCGGGGTATCGATGAAGCTGCAGTTGTTCGTGATGCGCTCCTCTCATTCCACGGCCGGGTTCCACCGCGCGTACGCGCATGCCGCGCAGGAGTCGTGGCTGGACGCTCACGTGCGCGGCTTCGCCCGCCTGGGCGGGGTCCCGCGCCGGATCCGATACGACAACCTGAAGACCGCGGTCACGAAGATCCTCACCGGCCGGGGCCGGGTCGAGAACGACCGGTTCACCGCGATGCGGTCCTTCTACCTGTTCGACTCGTTCTTCTGCCAGCCCGGGATCAAGGGCGCCCACGAGAAGGGCGGTGTCGAGGGTGAGGTCGGCTGGTTCCGCCGCAACCACCTGACCCCAGTCCCGACCTTCGACACCCTCGCGGACCTGAACGCGTTCATCGACGACTGCGACGACGCCGACGATGCCCGCTTCGTCGTGGGCCGCGGCCCAGGCGCCGGATCCACCGTCGCCGACCTCGCGGTCGCGGACCGGGCGGGCATGTGGGACCTGCCCGTCGGGGAGTTCGCGACCGCGACGCGCGGGACCGCGCGGGTCGATGCGAAGGCGAGGATCTGCGTGCGGCAGTGCTTCTATTCGGTGCCCGCCCGCCTGACCGGGACCCGGATCGCGTACGACCTCGGCGCGGAGACCGTGACCGCATGGGACGGGCCGGTGGTCGCGGCCCGCCACGCCCGCGCCCTGCATCGCAAGGCCGAGGTCCTGGACATCGACCACTACCTGGAGGTGCTGTGGGCCAAGCCCGGGGCGATGCCCGGATCCACCGCCCTGGCTCAAGCCAGAGCCAGCGGCCGGTTCACCCATGACTACCAGCGGTTCTGGGATCTCGCCCGCAGGCGGCACGGCGACGGCCCCGGAACCCGGGCCGTATGCGAGGTGCTGCTGCTGAACCGGCACCACGCCCGCGCCGACGTCCAGGCCGGGCTGCGTGCCGCGCTGGCGATCGCGTCCACCGACCCCCACGTCGTCGCGGTGGAGACCCGGCGCGCGATCGAGCACCCCACGCGGTCATCCACCGCGCGGGAGCACGTCCCGGTGCACGCGCCCGGCGCGCACCGGCCCCTGCCAGCCTTGGACGTGTACGACGTCCTGCTGGCCAACCGGAAGGACACCACCAGATGACTGCCACCACGACCACCCGACCCGCCAGGTCGCGCAAGGCCCCGCCCGGCACCGCGATCACCGAGACCGATCACGCGTTCGATCTCGCCCGGCAGCTGTCCCTGACCGGACTGGCGCCCCTGATCGAGCAGGTCTGCGCCGACGCGACCAGCACCCGGGCCACGTATCCGGGGTTCCTCACCGGCGCGCTCCAGGTCGAAGTCGACATCCGCCACGAACGCCGGCGGCTGCGACGCATCTACGACGCACGCCTGCCACGGATCAAGACCCTGGCCGAGTTTGACACCTCCGCGAACCCCGCCATCACCGCGCAGACCCTGGCCCTGCTGGCCTCCGGGTCGTTCATCCCGGCGTCTGAACCCGTTGTCCTGCTTGGGGATTCCGGGACCGGCAAGTCCCACCTGCTGATCGGGACGTGCATCGCCGCCGCCGAGAACGGGCACCGGGTCCGCTACGTCACCTGCGCCCAACTCGCCAACGAACTCGCTGAAGCAGCCGACGACCTGCACCTGTCCAAGACCGTCGCACGCTACGGCCGCTTCGACTTGCTGGCCATCGACGAGCTCGGCTACGTCCACCTCGACCAGCGCGCCGCCGAACTTCTGTTCCAGATCCTCACCGAACGAGAAGAGCGGGCCTCCATCGCAATCGCGAGCAACTCCCCGTTCTCCAAAGCGCACATGTTCGAGCGAACCTATGTCAGGTGGCGCCGAATGTCGACGGGTTCGCCAGTTCGTCGGGGAGCCTGCCGGGGTCGACGCGATCGGAGATGTAGTTGAGGA
>CAJAKT010000175.1 GCA_903940375.1 uncultured bacterium
GTCGAGTCGACGAGTCGTCAATCTCATCGGCGAGTACGGAATCGTCTGGGCCACGATCATCCTCTTCGTTCTGCTCGCGGTAGCGACGCCCGCCTTCCTCACGACCGCGAACCTCTCGAACGTCCTGGACCAGCAGGCGATCGTGCTCATCGTCGCGGTCTTCGCAACGATAACGATCATCGCCGGAGGCTTCGACATCTCCCTTTCGGCCACGTACATTCTTGCGCCACTCGTGGCCATTCGGGTGGCGGAGCATGTGGACTCCGGTCTGCTGATGCTGCTTGTTGGTGCTGTCCTTGGGTGCCTGATCGGTCTCGTCAATGGGCTCATCGTGACGAAAGCGCAGATCAACTCGTTCATTGCTACCTTGGCGACTTCCCTCGTCATCTTCGGCCTTGCCTACCTCGTCTCTGACGGCTCCATCCTGCGACTGCCCGAGTCCAGTGTGCGAGCGCTCGCCATGACCAAGGTCCTCGGCATCACGACCTCAACGTGGATAGCCATCGTGTGTATCGGCATCGCAGGTGTCCTTCTCCATCGAACTCGCTTCGGCCGGTACGTATTCGCCGTCGGCGGCAATCAGGAGGCAGCGCGGCTCGCTGGGGTGCCAGTTGACCGTGTCATCGCGCTCGCCTTCATTCTGGGCGGGATGGCCGCTGGGCTTGCTGGTTCATTGAACGCCATCCGAACCCTCACTGCTCAGGCCAGTGACGATTTCAGTCTCGTGTTCACGGTGATCGCGGCGATCGTGGTGGGTGGCACATCAATTGCCGGTGGTTCCGGTGCCATTTGGCGGACTGTTGTCGGCGTCTTCTTCATCGCCTTCCTCGGCAATGGGTTCAACCTCAATGGCATCGACCCGGTGGTGCAGAGAATCGTCCAGGGTCTGGTGATCCTCTTCGCGCTCGGCATTGAGGCGTACAGCAGGAGGAGACGCACGACGTAGCCGAGCTGGCGGACACCACAGCCCGGAGTCGTTGCAGCAGTTGTAGGCGTTGGGTGGCTAATAGCGCTGGCGGTAGGCGCCCGGGGTGATGCCCAGGACGGTGCGGAACTGGCGCGTGAAGGAGCTCTGGTCGTAGAAGCCGCATTGTGCCGCGATATCGCCGAGTGTGTCCTTCGTGGTCAGGATCAGGTGCACTGCGTGCTCGATTCGCAGGCGCTGGATGAGCCGGCGGGGCGAGAGGCCGAGCGTTCGGCGGCATAGGCGCTCGAGTTGCACCGGGGTCACGTGCGCCACCGTGGCCAAGGCTGGAACACGCCATGGCCTTCCTACATCGGCTCGAACGGCCAGGATGGCGGCGGCCAGTCCGCTGTGGGCACTCTGCAGCTGTGAGTTCAGGTCGATGGAGAGTGCGGCAACACCCAGGATCTCGTCCCTGTCCCGGATGACGGACTTGCTGGTGACGTACCAGCCTGGTGTTCGATCGGCCCGGACGATCAGCTCGAGGTGGGACCGAAGAGAACGACCGCTCGCTAGCACGGATTCGTCCTGCGCGGCATAGGAGTCGGCAAGGTCGTGAGGGAACAGGTCATGGACGGTGGTGCCGATGATGCGACGGGGTTCGCGACCCACGCGCAGGCAGAAGCCAGTATTCACATAGGAGTATCTGCCGTCGAGGTCCTTCAGGGAGCCCATCAGCTGCGGTACTCCGTCGACGAGATCGATGAACAGCCGCCCCGCACTGCTTTGTACTAATTCGACCCGCACGACAGCAGCATCGCACAAGACGGGCGTCCGGTCGCGCGCTTGACTGCTCACCATGACGGCGACCGGTGACGCCCCGACCTCCATCGACGACGCGCGCCTGATCGCCGACGCGGAGCATCGGGCGGTGGGCTTCCTCTCGGCGGCGAAGCCCACGCGCGAGGAGGCGCGGCGGGCGCAGCGGCTGGCCAGGCTGCTTGCAGATGACGACGGCAGGGGCCTGCTGCTCGACCTCACCGACCAGGTGATGAGAATCCGCGACGCTGCCCGGTCTGCGAGGCGACTGCATGAGCTGACTTCTGCTGGTGTCCCCTCATCCCTCGGAGCCTTCGATGCCACGGGTTTGCGGGCGCTGGGCACCCTGGCACCCTGGGGTCCAACCACGGCGCAGCGTCTGGTCTCGTGGCGCGTCGACCGGGATACGGCTGGGGTCATCCTGCCCGCTGACGATCCGGCCTTCGCCCGCTACCTCGCCAGCCGAAAGGTGGATGGCTTCCGGCTGAACGTGAACATCCTGGGTGAGGCGATTCTCGGGGACGACGAGGCCGACGAGCGGGCACGTCGCGTGGAGTCACTCATCCGCCGGACGGACGTGGACTACGTGAGCGTCAAGATCTCTGCCATCTGCGCCAATCTCGACGTGCTCGCCTGGGACGACTCGCTGGCCCGCATCGAGGAGCAGCTGACCCGCCTCTACCGCGCCGCGCGAATTGCCGCTCCTCCCACCTTCATCAACCTTGACATGGAGGAGTACCGCGATCTCGAGCTCAGCGTGGCCGCCTTCATGAGGGTTCTCGACCGCGACGAGTTCATGGACCTGTCTGCCGGCATCGTCCTCCAGGCATACATCCCCGACTCCCACGACGCGCTCGAGAGGCTGTGCGCCTGGGCCAACGATCGGGTGAGCCGCGGAGGCGCCGGCATCAAGATCCGCATCGTGAAGGGGGCCAACCTCGCGAACGAGCTCGTCGAGGCCGAACTCCACCACTGGCCACTGGCCACCTACTCGAACAAGCCCGATGTCGATGCCTCCTACAAGCGGATGCTGGAGCGGGCGCTCGACCTAGGCGATCCGCATGCCGTCCGCATCGGAGTGGCCAGCCACAACCTGCTCGAGGTCGGCTGGGCACTGGCGTTGCGCGACTCCCGTCCTGACGGCCAGCGCATCGAGATCGAGATGCTGGAGGGGATGGCGCCACCACAGGCCCGGGCCGTCCGGGACGCGGCCGGCGAACTCCTCCTGTACGCGCCCGTCGTGGCACGCGCCGATCGCGAGGCCTCCATCGCCTATCTGTCGCGTCGTCTGGACGAGAACGCTGCACCGGAGAACTTCCTGAGCGCGCTGTTCGGCATCACCCCGGACTCCCCCTCGTGGCACGAGCAGGCACGGCTCTTCCGCGACGCCGTCCGGCACCGCTACACAGTGTCGACTGCGCCGCGCCGCGTGCAGGACCGTACGCAGCCGCCGGCGCCGCACGCGGCGGACGGCCGTTTCGCGAACGCCGTCGACACCGACTTCACGGTTCCTGCCAACCGAGGCTGGATCACCGAGGCACTGGTTCGCACCGAGATCCCGGCCCCCACGGTCATCGACGACCCGGCCGTGATCGACGAGTTGGTTGAGCGCGGCCTGGGCGGCCAACAGGAGTGGAGTGCGACCCCGTGGTCCGTGCGTCGCCGAGCCCTGGCGGCCATGGCTGACGCCATGGAGGAGCACCGGGGGCAGACGCTGGCCATCATGGCGCGAACCACCGGGAAGACGATTCGTGAAGGCGACCCCGAGGTGTCGGAGGCGATCGACTTCGCCACGTATGCCGCTCACCTGACCGTGGCGCACGAACAGCTCGAGGGCACGGGAGCCACCTGGACCCCGCACAGGCTCGTCGTGGTCGCGGGGCCGTGGAACTTCCCCTACGCGATCCCTGCCAGCGGCATGCTGCACGCGATCGCTGCTGGATGCGCGGTCATCCTCAAGCCTGCTCCCCAGGCTCGACCGGTGGCCGCCGCACTCGTGCAGCACCTGGTATCCACTGGGGTACCGGATGGACTGATCCAGCTGGCCTGCCCTCCCGATAACGAGGTCGGGCAACGGCTGATCACGCACCCAGACGTCGACCTGGTCATGCTCACGGGCAGCTACGAGACGGCTGCCTTATTCAGCAGTTGGCAGCCGCAGCTCCGACTCCTCGGTGAGACGAGCGGCAAGAACTCCATGATCATCACCCAGGCCGCCGATCTGGACCTGGCCATCAAGGACCTGGTCAAGTCCGCCTTCGGACACGCCGGCCAGAAGTGCTCAGCTGCGAGCCTGGCGATCATCGAGGCACCCGTCTACGACGACCCCGCGTTTCACGTGCGCCTCGCTGATGCCGTGTGCAGCCTGACCGTGGGCCAGGCCGTGGACCCGGCGACCATCATGGGGCCGCTGATCGAGACTCCGTCGCCCAAGTTGGAACGCGGCCTGACGACGTTGGACGCAGGTGAGAGCTGGTTGGTACAGCCACGATGCGTCGACGCCGGAGCCAACATGTGGAGTCCCGGAGTGCGGGTCGACGTGCGTCCGGGCTCCTGGTTCCACCTGACGGAGTGCTTCGGCCCAGTGCTCGGGCTCATGCGCGCCCCGGACCTGGACACGGCCATTGCCTGGCAGAACCAGGTCGAGTACGGGTTGACGGGGGGCATCCACTCGCTTGATCCGCTCGAGATCGAGACCTGGCTCTCACGCGTCGAGGTCGGCAATGCGTACATCAACCGGCACATCACGGGCGCCATCGTCCAGCGACAGCCGTTCGGTGGGTGGAAGAAGTCGTCCATCGGTGCTGGCAGCAAGCCGGGCGGGCCCGGTCACCTGGACTCGTACGGCACCTGGACAGCGCCGCTCGTAGAACCCGACGCGGTTCGCTCCGACTTCCAACAGACCTGGACGGCGTACTTCGGTGCCGATCACGATCCCAGCGGGATGGCATCGGAGGCGAACATCCTGCGTTTCCGACCCGTCGATCGTGTCGTCGTACGGGTGGATGACCCCGACAGCTCGCAGGCGAGGCTCCTCCAGATGGTCGCCCACGTCACGGGTGTGGACATCGAGATCAGCGCAATGGCCCTACAGGACGACGATGAGTTCGCGAGCTATCTGGGCACATTGGCCAGGCGAGGAACGGTGCGACTGCGATTGCTGACAGAAGCGTCCGACTCGGTGCACGCCGCCGCCTTCAGCGCTGGCATTGCCGTGGATCGCGCACCGGTGACCGGACTCCCCATGATCGAGTTGCGTCGATGGGTGATGGAGCAGGCGGTGTCGCAGACGATGCACCGGCACGGCCGCCTGCTTCGTCGCTGACCCAGCGACTCAGCAGTGACCCGACACCGTGCGTGGCTGCGCATCACGACACCACGGTCACCGCGGGGCCGGATCAACTGGCAGTGTTGCGTTGACGGATCGCCCGGGGTCGGTGAGGGTGGCGGGATGAGGCGCAATCGTCGTTTGAGGCCGCCAGTCCAGGCTCCTTCGGCGTTCGCGGGGTTCCGGTTCCCGCCCGGCAATCCTGCTGGCGGTGCGCTGGTACCTGCGGTACGGGCTTTCGTATCGGGTCCGGAGCCACGTCCATGAGCGCGGCATCGTGGTGGATCACGTCACCTTGTACCGGTGGGTCCAGTGGTTCTCACCGGAACTGATCGATGCGGCGCGCCCGCGCCGGCATGCGGTGGGTGACCGGTGGTTCGTTGATGAGACCTTCGCGAAGGTCTCCGGGGTGTGGCGGTACGTCTATCGGGCGGTGGACCAGCGCGGGCAGGTCATCGACGTGTTCGTCTCCAAGCGTAGGGATATCGCCTCGGCCAGACGGTTCTTCACCACGGGTCTGGCCGCGCATCGCGCGCCGGCGGAGGTCATCACCGACCATGCCGCGACCCTGGCGAACGTGATCTTCGACCTGATCCCGCCGGCGTTCCACAACACCGGCCAGTACGAGAACAATCGGTGCGAATGCGACCACGGACGGTTGAAGGCACGACTTCGGCCGGTGCTCCGGCTGGCGACCGCATCCGACGAGTTGCGGGCCGCGATGTGAAGGATCCGGTCTACGGCAACGATTCCGTGCGCTCTAGGTGCACCAGGCGCACTACCGCCGTCCTGATCGCACCCGCGCGGGCGTTGCCCGGTGAGATGGCCTCGTTTTCGTGTTGGTCCAACCCGGGATTTCCAGGAAGCTCTGGCAGGACCTCAAGACCGTCCGCCGGTTCTGATGCTTTGACGGGTCGCCCATTATCGGTGAGGCATCTATAGGTCCAGTGCGTGAATCCGAGCCGCACGACGCCAGGTTTAGGTCTTTTTGTAAACTTTATTGCTTTTAGCGAAAGTAGGGTAAAGACAGTAAATGCGGGAATGGATCCGGTGCGCAACCCCTACACGCCGAACGCTGGGGCAGAGCCTGAGGTGATCGTCGGGCGCGATGATCAGCTTGCGTCCTTTGACCTTCTCTTGCGGAGACTGGCCAGTGGCA
>CAJAKT010000176.1 GCA_903940375.1 uncultured bacterium
CTGGAGATCCACGGCCCCCCGGCCGACGACACCGCCATCGATCTGGCGATCCTCGAATGCGTGGCGCGCTACGGCGGCTCGGTGTCGGCGGAGCACGGCATCGGCCGTGCCAAGGCGGGCGAGCTGCACCTGTGCCGCTCGTCGGCGGAGATCGCAGCGATGCGGGCGATCAAGGCGGCGTGGGACCCGCAGGGGCTGATGAATCCGGGCGTGCTGTTCGCCTGAGGGCGGATTGGGTGGCCGTTATGCCCGGTAGATCGTCAACCGTCCGATCAGTTCGGTGGCTGCTTGAAGCATGACTTGGGCCTGGTCGATCGCATCCGCAGCCTCGGCGGTTGTGACCGCGTCTCCGGGATGACGGGGGTACTCGATCTCGGACCGCCGTCGGCGCAAGTTGCCGAACGTGTCGAACGGACCGCCGAACTGCGCTCGAACAACCGCTTCGGTCGTCACGTGGTGGCCAGCGGAGGTGGTCCGCAGTCCCTGCTGTGCGAGCAATGCTGCGCAGGCCTTGCGCGATGCGTCGTAGGCAAGGACGAAGGCGGCTTCGGGGTTCGACGTGGACTCACGCATCGCCGATGCGATCAGCCCGTGCGCTGACGCAAGGAGCGACGCGCCCTCGGCGGCTGCTCCGCCGACGTGCTCGAGTCGGCCCTCTGCGAGCAACTCGTCGATGCGGGAACTCCCGCGCTGCCAGGTCATGGGACCACGTCCATGACTGTCGGCACCGTGACATCGACTCTCGGCCGCCGCAGGATCTCGTCAAGCAATGGATCCGTATCGGGTTGGGCCCACGCAGCGGCTGCGCGCATTACCGGGTTCACGGGGCGACCCAATCGTGCCTCTGCCTGCTCCGCCGCTGCGTAGAGGTCAGCCCGGGCGATGTCATCGCCGACGACGAGCACATCGATGTCGGACGGAGATGATCCCGGTTCCCCGCTGAGCCGGGCCGCCCACGACCCGAAGATGAGCACGTGCTCGGCTCCGAGCTTCGCGAATGCATCCTCGATCACCGACTTGGGTCCGAAGGTGAGGAGGACAACCTGGGTGAGTGGCGCGGTGACCGGGTTGGCGGTGTTTGCGCGAACGAGGCGGGTGCGGCCGACCTTGCGGCTGGTCAGCAGGTCGCCAGCCTCCAGGCGGCTGATCTCCGACTGGACCGATGTCAGCGGTGTCCCGGTGGCCTGTGCGAGCTCAGACAGCGTCCACTCGCGGGCTGGGTCCGGCAGGATCAAAGCCAGGATCTCGCCCTGGGTGCGGGTGCGGAAGATCGGCAGCAGGGCCGGGGCTTTACTACGCATAAACAGAGAATAACACCGGATCATGCGTAGTGATAGATGCATTGACGGTGCTTTCGGGTACAATTTCTGAAATCCACCCGAAATTCAGAAAGGCCAGCGATGACGTCGATCACCGTGCGCCAGCGCAACCAGGTCACCATCCCCAAGGCCATCGCCGAGGCGGCGGGCCTCACCGAGGGCACCGTCTGCGACCTGCACTACGCCAACGGGGTCATCACCATCAAGGTGCCGTGGCACCGCGAGCCGGGCGACAGCATCCTGAAGTACGCGGGGATCGCCCGCGGGGTGTGGGGCGAGACGCCCGAGGAGGTCGACCGGACGATCCGCGAGCTGCGCGACTCGTGGGACCGTGAGCTCCCCGGATGAACCGGCTACTCGGCAAGCGGGTCTACCTCGAGTCGAACGTGTTCATCTACTTCCTCCAGCAGGACCCCCAGCGGTTCGCCGTAGCGGCAGAGCTCGTCGACGCTGCCCACCGTGGTCGATTCGCCGCAGTCACGGGTGACGCAGTGGTCGCTGAGGTCATGGTGCTTCCCTATCGCTCAGCCGACACCGAAATGATCGAGCGGGTCCGCACGTTCTTCGACACACCTCGCCTGTTCGACATCCGAACGCACCGTGCCCCTGACTTCGATGCAGCAGCGAGGCTGAGGGGCGAACGCAGGATCTCGATGATGGACGCGCTCCACCTCGCCACTGCGGTCAACTCGTCCTGCGAGTACTTCGTGACGAATGACTCACGGATCCCTGATATCGAGGGTGTCGCGATCGTGCGCCTCTCGGACCTCGTCTCAGGCGAGTAGTAGTCCCAGCTCATCCGGCGTCGCCGCAAGCGCGACCGCACCGGCACCCTGCAGCTCGTCCGCATCGCCGTAGCCCCACAGCACGCCGATCGTGTCGATGCCGTGCGCGCGTGCTCCGTACACGTCGTGCTCGCGATCGCCGACCATGATGATGCTCGCGCCATCCGGCAGCCGCCCGAGAAGGGCCAACTCCTCCAGGGTGTGGGCGATGACGGCGGCCTTGTCGTGCCGGATGCCCTCGAGGTCGGACCCGCCGATGAACGCGAGGTACTGCGCGAGGTCGAAGTGCTCGAGGATCCGGGTGGCGGAGTACGTCGGCTTCGATGTTGCCACGGCGAGCGTCAGGCCGCGCTGATCGAGGATGGCAAGCAGGTCGGGGATGCCGTCGTACACCTCGTTCTCGAACAGGCCGACATCGTGATAACGCTCGCGATACAAGGCAATCGCGGTGTCGACGTCGGCCGCGGACATGCCGAAGTGATCGCGGAAGGTCGGGACGAGCGGTGGCCCGAGGAAGGTCCGCATGGCATCGTCATCCGGATGCTCGATATCCATCGAATCGAGGGCATATCGGATGCAGTTGAGGATGCCCGGGGCCGCGTCGGTGAGGGTCCCGTCGAGGTCGAGCAGGAGAACATCCGGTGTCGCGGGGCGCATGGGCCGAATATTGCACACCCGCACGCCTACTGTGTGCGCGTGGAGTTCGCCGGCGGCATCGAGGTAGTCGCGCATCGCGGTGCCAGCGAGGAGGAGCCCGAGCACTCCCTGGCCGCCTACCTGCTCGCCGTCCAGCAGGGCGCGGATGCCATCGAGTGCGATGTCCGGCTGACGGCCGACGGCACGCTGGTCTGCGTCCACGACCGCCGCATCGACCGCACGAGCACCGGCCGGGGTGCCGTCAGCGGGAAAACGCTTGAGGAGCTCACGGCCTACGACTACAGCCGCACAGACGAAGTGTGGCGCGACTACGAGGACCCGCCGCCCGATGAGACGCGCACCTCGGTGCTGACCCTGCAGACCCTGCTCGCGACGATGCTCGAGGCATCGTCGTCCGTGCGGTTCGCGATCGAGACGAAGCATCCGACGCGTTACGGGCGCTACGTCGAGGACTCGCTGGTCGAGATGCTGCGCGGATTCGGGCTCACCCGGCCGTATGGCGACGGGGCGCCGCGTGCACGCGTGATGTCCTTCAGCCGGACGGCCGTCCGACGCGTCAGTGAGCTTGTCCCCCTGATGCCGACGGTCTACCTGATGGACGACGTGCCCCGGCGCTACCGCGACGGCTCGCTGCCGGAGGGCGTGCAGATCGCCGGCCCGTCCGTCGAGGTCCTGCGCGAGCACCCGGAGTACGTCGGGCGCGTGCATGAGCGCGGCGGCCTCGTGCACGTCTGGACCGTGGATGAGCGGGCCGACGTCGAGCTGTGTGTCGCGCTGGGCGTCGATGCCGTCATCACCAACCGCCCGGGACGGGTGCTGGAGATGCTCGGCCGATAGGTTTCCGCCATGGGTAGACGGAGCACGGCGAAGCGGACCAACGGGCCAGCAGGCGACACGGTTGCCGGCACCGATCAGACCGATATCCCGGTCGTGGGCATGCGCGAGCCATGCCCGTGCGGCTCCGGACGCCGGTACAAGGCCTGCCACGGCCGCTCGGCATCGGCTGTCTTCGTCGGTCCGGCACGCCCCTTCGACGGGCTGGCGTCGGAGTGCGACATCGTCGCGATGCGCGAGCTCGTGCCCGCCGCCTCGGCCAAGCTGAAGCTGGTCGGCGAGCACGCCGATCGCGACGTCACCCTCGTCACCGTGCTGCCGATGGCGTGGCCCGCCCTCGTGCGCCAGGACGGCTCGATCCTCGTCGGCATGCAGGTCAACGTCGGCTCCGGTGATGCGTCACGCGACGTCGCCGATGCGCTGATCGCGGCTCTCGACGCTGCACCGGGCGAGCCGGTCGCGCTCGGTCGCGTCACCGCCGAGTCACCGCAACTGCAGGACATCATCGATCCGTCGGTCGCTCTTGACATCACCGTGCACGACAACTTCGACTTCTGGGTCGACGGCGCTGGCGATGTCGCCGACGACGTGCGCGCCTCCCTCGAGCAGGCAAGTGCCTACGCGCACCCGACTGCAAAGCTCGCGAGCGTGCCGTCGGCCTACTGGACGCAGATGGGCGAGAAGGAGCACCTTCGCTGGATGATGCCGTACGACGAGGAGCCGCTGCTCAACGCACTTGCACGGCTGCACGCTGCTGGCGAGGACAGCCTCGGCGAGGACACGCGGCTCGTCGGCATGTTCCGCGCGCAGGGCCTGGTGTGCCCGGTGTGGGACCTGCCGCTGGGCACGGGTGCCGCCGCGATCGAGGAGCCGGCGAAGGCATTCGGCGATCGGCTTGCCGCCGCGCTGGCAGATCCGGCACCGCTCACCAATGACGAGCGTCGTGCGCGCGCGGGCCTCACAACCCGCCAGGTCACCCTGCGCTAGGCCTGCAGGAACTCCCACGCCGTCCACAGTGCGAGGGCGGTCAGGATCGCGCCGGACACCAGGCGGATTCGCCAGATCGGCACGCGCGTGCGCAGCCAGCTTCCGACGACCACGGCGAGTGCGGAAACGACGAGCAGCGCCGACCACGAGCCGATGAACACCGACAACGGTTCGTCGGTGCGCGCCGCGAGGCCCGCCGTCAGCAACTGGCTGAGGTCACCCCATTCAGCGGTGAACAGGATGACGAAGCTGACGACGAAGATCCGGCCACGCGACGTCGGGTTCTGCGCCTCGGCCTTCGTCGAGATCTCGGCCTCCTCGTCGGCCTCCTCGGCCATTTCCTCCGCGCGCGAGGAGAGCCCGCCCTTGATCATGACGAACGCACCGATCGCGAACAGCGCGAACGTGATGGCCAGGACGAGGCGCTGCGGGGCCAGGGCGAGCAGCCCGCCGGCCGTGACAGCGATCAGGACCTGCACGAAGAAGGCGGCGGCAACACCGAGCCACACCCACAGGTGGCGGAACCGGGTGGCGAGAACGAGGGTCGCGACGAAGGTCTTGTCGGGAAGTTCAGCGGGGAAGATCAGCGCGAAGGTCGTCGCGATGATCGCGATGTCGATCACGTTGTGCCCCCGTCGATAGTCGGTAGAACGTCGACGACCAGTGTCGGCCAGATGGTCTCGGTGGGGGTGCGGCGAGTTCCGGTCCACGGAGCGGGCGTCGCGTCGAGTCGTCGGCAGATCTGCAGGGCCGCGTACTCGTAACGTGCGCGCGTGGCGCAGAAGTGCTCCCACGCCTCGTCGAGATTGCGGTCTATCGGGAACTCCGCACGTTCCAGAATGTCGACGGCCATGTCGAACTCAGCGCGGGTGATGGTGAGAGGCTGCTGCGCGCCGACCTGAAGGGCCGTGACGGCCGGGCGGTTCAGGCCGCGAACAGCGTCACGATCGCTGGCCACCTGGATCGCGAGCAGCCGCCGGTTCCAGCCCGGCAGATAGCGGGCGTCGCGAATTGCCTGACGCGATTCACCGCTGTACTCGCCGGTGAACGCCCGGTGCGCGGACCAGCTTCGCTTGGAGAAGAGCGAGACGTAGACGACCTCCATCGCCTGGCTGCCTTCGAGCAGAATCGCCAGGGACTCCTCGCGGGGCAGCTTGCTGTTGAGGGAGACCTGAAGGGCCGCAGCATCGAGCACGGCGAGAAGCGACACCACGAAGTGTCGGGTCGCACGTGTGCCGCGAACCCAGATGAGCACGGGGTAGATGACGTGCGTCATCCGCAGCCGCGTGGACCAGTGAGCCCAGTCGCTCATCACCGAGGGCAATGTGTCGAGTGCCTGAGAGACCGCAGAGCGAGCGAGGATCTCAGGCCCCCAGGGCGGCTCGCCGCCCACGGCACTGAGCATCGTCACGTCGACTTCGCGGTCGAGGTAGGCCGAATAGATGGTCGGCAGGAAGCCGATGAGCATCGCGATCACGATCGGGCCCGTGGCCGCCGCGATGAAGTCGATGATCGTCTGCTCTTCGGTGTTGATGGACGCGAACCCGAGGGTCAGGAGGCTGGAGCCGGACTGGCGCATCGAGTCGCCCAGGTCCTGACCGCTGGCGCCGTAGATCATCAGGCCGAAGGCGATCAGGTAGAGGACCAGCCAGGTGATCAGCTGGAGCAGGATGATCGAGGGGCCGATCCAGGCGAGCGTGGAGTCGCGGGCGGAGTAGGTGCGTCGCAGCCGCGAGAGGCCGACGAACGCCCCCACGACTCCTCGGGAGACGGTGTCGCTGATGTATGAGGGCAGCGCACGGGGGATGACCACCGTGCGCATGAGGCTGATGGTGGTCGCGATCGCGAGGAAGAGCCCCAGGAGGCTCGCGGACCCCCGGGACAGCACGTCCGCCAGCAGTTGTGACACCCGCAGATGCTCCCACATCGGCCGACTACGCTTCGGCTGTGACGTCCGATCCCCAATCCGCGCTGATTGTTGCGCTCGTCGGCATCGTCGTCGGCGTCGTCGGCGTGGTGCTGGGGGCCATGGCATTCACCCGATTGGGCCGGCTGCATCGCTCGTACGCCCTCCTGCAGGCGGGCGAGGGCCGCGAGACCATCGTCGACGTCATGGGCCGCACCATGGAGGAGTTCGCCGCCCTGCGCGACGAGGTCCTGCGGCTCGAGGCGGCGCTGGCTGCCACGCGGCGCGATCTGGCGATGGCCCTTCGGCATGTCTCGGTCGTCCGCTACGACGCCTTCGGTGACATGGGCGGCCGCTTCTCGTTCTCCGCTGCCCTTCTCGACGATGGTGGCGACGGCCTCGTCATCACGTCGATCCACGCGCGCAGTGAGACCCGCACGTACCTGAAGGGCCTTTCTCGTGGCGACAGCGACATCACGCTGTCTCCGGAGGAGCTGCAGGCCGTCCGCATCGCGAGGGGGATCGAGTCATGACCGATCGGATTGCCTACCTCGGCCCGCGTGGCACGTTCTGCGAGGCGGCTCTGCTGACCATGCCGTCGTACCAATCGGCGGAGCACCTGCCGTCGGTGTCCGTGCAGGCGGCGATCGACGCAGTGCGTGCCGACGAGGCCGATGCTGCGCTCATCCCGATCGAGAACTCCGTTGAGGGTTCGGTCTCCGTCACGCTCGACGAGCTCGCGAACGGCAAGCGGCTTGTCATCGTGGACGAGGTTGCGCTGCCGGTGCGCTTCGCTGTGATGGCGCGACGTGGCACGACGTTGGCGGATGTCACCCGCCTTGCTTCGCATCCGCATGCGCTCGCGCAGGTCCGGCGCTGGGTCGATGCGACGCTGCCGGGCATCACCGTCATCCCGTCGCTGTCCACCGCGGGCGCTGCTGCCGCGCTGTTGCAGGTGCCGGCTCCGTGGGATGCCGCCGTTGCGCCGAGGCTCGCGGCCGACCGTTACGACCTCGACGTGCTGGCCGACAATATCGGCGACACGGAAGAGGCGACCACCCGATTTGTGTTGGTACGCAAGCCTGGTGACCTCCCGGCACCGACAGGTGCCGACAAGACGACGCTGAGCCTGTTCATGCGCCTCGACCAGCCCGGCGCACTGATGGCGATCCTCAACGAGTTCGCCGTGCGCGGCGTCAACCTGACCCGCATCGAGTCGCGCCCGACGCGCAAGGCGCTGGGCGACTACTTCTTCAGCGTCGATGTCGAGGGGCACGTCGCCGATGCCCGCGTGGCGGAGGCCCTGATGGGCCTGCACCGGGTGGGCCTCGACGTGCGCTTCCTCGGCTCGTACC
>CAJAKT010000177.1 GCA_903940375.1 uncultured bacterium
CCACCGGTCAGCGCTCCGACGCGGCACCGATCGCCGAGGCGACCACCGCCCCGGCGGCCACACCCACCGCGGCACCCGCACCGGCCCCGGCGCCAGCGCCCGCACCCGCGCCACGACCCGCAACCAGGACGATCTACGTGTGCCCCGACGGCTACGCCGCGGCCGGTGACCTGTGCCAGCAGAGCACCGCGTACACGTATGACACGCAGTCGTACACGTACCACGGGGAGAACATCTACGGGTACGGCCAAAACGGCTGGGCCTACAGCTGGGGCCACTGCACTGGAGCCGGCAAGAGCGGCAACTGGTCCAATGGGGACCCTTTCTGCCAGACACCGACGTACGGCAACGACGCGATCGTCGGCACGCAGCAGGTCAAGGACGCCACCCCCGCCGGCTACACCGACACCGGCTCGGCGTGGACCAAGCGGAACGACCTGCCCGCCGGCTGGACCGACGACGGCACGCAGTGGGTCAAGACCGCCGCCAAGATCGCGACCGAGGTGGCCGCCTAAGCGCCCATCGGCACGGATGCGGGCTCGCGGGCCCGGTGTAGGTTCACGACGTGATCGTGGCCTGGCACCGGACCCGCGAGCCCCTGCTCGTCCTGGCCATCACCCTGTTCACCGGCCTGCTCTCGACATCGCAGCGCTGGGCCGGCCTCGACACCCCGGACTCCTCGTTCTACGCATCCCTGGGCCTGTTCGGCGACGAGGTCAGCGACCGGGCCCCCGAGAACTCCTACTACTGGACGCGCCTGGGCTATCTCGTCCCGGTTCGGGTCCTCACGATGATCACCGGCACGTGGCCCGGCTTCACGCTCTACCGACTGCTCCTGCTGCTCATGGTCATCGGCGGGATCTACATCGTCATGCGCCGGTTCACCGGCATGGCCTCCGCTGCGTTCCTCACCACCATCGCGTCGCTGAGCACCGTCGTGCTGAGCTACCTCGGCAACACCTACCTCACCGGTTCGGTGCTGGCCGGCACCTGCGTGCTGATCGCCGCGGCGATGTTCGACGGACGCCGCGCCGCGATCGTCGCCGGGGTGACGCTCGGCTGGCTCGTGATGGTCAACCCGCCGGGCGTGCTGCTCGCGGGCACGCTCTGGCTGGCACTTCGGATCCACGCGCGCACGCGCATCGTGCACGTGGCCATTGCCGCGGCAGCCACGGTCGTGACATTCGCCGCCTTCTGGCTCATCGGCCGGGTGATGTTCCCGAAGATGGACTGGCTCGGCTCCTACGTCGACTCCAATGCCCGGCTCGACTACTCCGATTTCGCCAGCCCCGACGCCGTCTGGCTGCGCGATGTCTCGCTCATCGTGCCCGTCGCGATTCTCGTGGCCGTCTTCGTGGCATGGCTGACCCACCGCAGCGAGCAGGCCGCCCAGCGCGCATTCATCATCAGCCTGACGAGCATCGCGTTCATGCTCGTGTTCTCGCCGATGATGGGCGGAATCCCGCTCGAAGCACCGATGTACCAGGCGATGCTCTGGCCGCCGGCGCTCATCTCGCTCGCACTCGTCACGACCCTCGCCATGCCCGAACGCAGGTGGACCAAGCTGCAGACCGGTGCCGGTGTGCTCGCCGTCGCGGTGGTCATCGCCACCGGGCACGTCGATCCCGGGCTGTCGCTGCTCGTCGGCTGGCTCGTGGCCATCGTCGTCGTCGCTGTGTTCCTGCTGGCGTCCTACAAGGGCACGATCGGCGCTATCGCCGGGCTGGCCCTGCTCCTGGCCGGCGGACAGCTGCTGCAGAACTCCCGCGGCGACCTCGGCCTGTACTACCTGAGCCCCTACAACTGGGCATTCAGTGCGAACCCGATCTCCGACCGGATCCACGTCGCCGTCAACACGCAGGAGTGGCTCCTCGAGCACACGACCCGGGACGACCAGATCCTGTCGTGGGTGGGCGGCGACTGGGTGAACGGCGACCGCGAGCTCTACGTCGTCGCCGGCATGCAGTTGTGGGGCGAGAACCGCGTGACCCTCGAGCCGACGCTCACGCCTGACGACATCACCCGCCTCGACACCATCAAGCCGAGTGTCGTCGCGATGTACGGGCAGTCGATGAC
>CAJAKT010000178.1 GCA_903940375.1 uncultured bacterium
GGCCTGGTTCTCCATGCCGAAGGAGATCGGCGCGCAGTCGTTCCCGCACCAGCCGCCCTTGTACGGCGTGAGCTCCTCGAACCCGGTGAGGTCGACCTGCACGGGGCCGACGAGTGTGCCGTGCCGCGTGGCAACGGCCTCGACGGTGCCGGGCAGGTGATGGATGTTCTTCATGACCTTGAGGTCCTCGCCGACCAGGTTCTCCGCGTGCGCGTCCCAGTCCGCCGGCTTCTCGACGAAGAACGTGGTGCGACCCGAGTCGCCGTACGGCAACTGGACGACCAGCCGCGTGCCGAGACCAGCCGCCGCCGCCTGCGCCATCAGATCGTCGTAGGAGTCGCATCGGGTCATGATGTTGGGCGCGCTCGCGACCCCCGCCTCATTCCCGAGACGCGTGGTCTCGATCTTCGAGTCGATCCGTTCGCGCAGTTCGCGCGGCGGCAGGGCGATGGTCAGCCCCAGTTGATCCGCAAGTCGCTCGGTCTCCTCGTCGAACATGACGAACAGCACATAGCCCGGGCCTCGCGCGTCAATGTGGTCGATGACCTCCTTGTGCCCGAGGAGGTAGCTGTTGACCGATTCGAATGTCTCGAACTCGCGGGGGCCCGGGTGCGACGGAACGAAGACGTGGTCGTGCGCACCGTCGAATGAGTCGAAGTAGCAGACGTACCTCATCGCGCTGACCCAGTCGTCGATACCCAGGATGTTGTAGGCCGTGGGCGAGACGAAGTAGATGGGGGTCTGGTTCTCGCGGAAGAAGCGGTAGATGTCGGAGAGCCCGCGCAGCGTGGGGCGATCAGGTGTCTGGGTCATGGCCGGCGCCTCCGCATCGCTGATCGCCGGCTCGCTCCGGCGAAAGCGTCCCGTCAGTCGGGACCACCATCCGGCGAGATCGAGGCCTGGCACGGGGAAACTGTAGGGCCGACAGTGCTTCTTCGGGCCTACATCACGAAGAGGGTGCCACCGGGGTGCGGGGTCTCGCCCCGGATGGCGCTGAGGTCGGGCAGCAGAGCGGCCACGGTTCGCGGACGCTCGCCGACCTCCGTGCCATGAACGCTGAAGGCCCAGTGATCATCGGGCCACAGCAGCGTCATGACTCCCGATGTCGGCTCGTATGACGTCGTGTAGACGGTGCCCCACGTGCTCTCGAACAACGGCCGGTACAGCGGCGGACGCAGGAACGCCGAGACGAGTTGTGCACCGTCCATCAGCGGGAAGGAGACAAGCGAGGCGAGGTAGTCCTCACGCACCACGGTGTTGCAGTAGTCCGCATGCCGGGCCCATTCGGTCTCGCCCTGCCTGTTCGCCGCGAAGGCGAACGGACTCGCCGTGGCCGGTCGATCCGGAGCGACGTGCACGACCCGTCGGTCCCCCAGCGCGTCGACAATCGCCACGTTGTACGACATCTGGACGGGCAGGTCGGTGAGCCTGGCCACGGCATCGGCCGTCGTCGTCGCGACCTGAAGGAGATAGCGCACCACGAGTCCGATCCCGAATCCCCGACCGACGTCGCGACGGCCACCGAAGGAGATGGCAATGGACAGCCCGGCGTCGTTCATGCCGTCCATCAGTCCCCACCCGCAGTCGGCCATACCGATGACGGATCGTCCCGACCAGTGTGTTCGCAGGGCCAGCGCATCGCATAGTGACGGCGGGTAGTCGTAGTTGCGGACGAGCAGCGGGGCGGGCACGTCGAGCAGGGCGATCGAGCACGCGGTCACCAGCGGAGGTGGGCACCAGTGACTGAGGAATCGCGCCTCAAGGTCGCCCCCTCCGACGGCCGCCACGAACGCGAGGTAGTCGTCATAGATCTCGGGCATCCACGAGCGGACCGCGTCACGGCAGTCGGCGAATGACGGGCGCGCTTCCTCACCGTCGTGCAGGAACCAGCGCCGGTAGGACGGCCAGGCGCGGTGGAACTGCTCGGCAGCAGCGGGGCCCGGCTCGATACCGGCCTCGATGAGCCGGAACGGCAGCGTCACGTCGGCCACGTACACCGGGAAGGGCTCCTGGCTCACGTCGTCACCTCGCTCCGCTGATGTGGCGCAGGGCACCACGGCCGGGGCCGGAAGCGGCCTCACCCCTACCCTAGGATCACACGGTGCGACTGGACGAGTACTCGCGATTCGACGCGGTCGGCCTGTCGGAACTTGTGGCACGGGGCGACGTCACTCCCGCCGAACTCCAGCAGTGCGCTCTTGACGCGCATGAGCAGGTGAAGGACCGGATCAACGCGGTCGTGGCCGTCCACCCGCAGGATGCTGCCGATCTCCCCACCTCGGGCCCCCTCGCCGGCGTCCCGACGATGGTCAAGGACCTCTTCCATGGTCAGTCCGGACTGCCCTGCGGCAACGGCAGTCGGCTGGCTCCCGACTGGAATGTGCCGCACCGGACGCAGATCTATGCACGCGCCGTCGCAGCCGGTATGACGAGCGTCGGACGCACCACCACATCCGAGTTCGGAATCATGGGCACCACCGAGACGATCGCCCACGGGCAGACACGCTCACCGTGGAGCGTCGACCACATGGCCGGCGGCTCCAGTGGCGGCGCAGGTGCCGTTGTCGGGGCTGGTGTCGTTCCCGTTGCGCTGGCCTCTGACGGTGGCGGCTCCATCCGCATCCCGGCTGCTGCGTGCGGTGTCGTCGGACTCAAGCCCGGCCGCGGCCGGGTGCCGTGGGGCCTGCATCTGAAGGAGCCGCTGCTCGGCTGGGCGGTGCAGTTCGCCATGACGCGCACCGTGCGCGATGCCGCACTGCTGCTCGATGTGCTCGGCGGGCCCACCCCCGGCGACCACGAGGGAGTCCCGCGACCGTCGACCCCGTTCGCTGATGCACCGTTCGCCGCAATGCGCCCGCTGCGCATCGCCTGGTGGTCACACCCGTGGTCGGGCGACGAGCCCGATGCCGCCGTCACCGACGCAACGGCGGCGACGGCAGTGCTGCTCGAGAGCATGGGGCATCACGTCGAGGTCGCCACGCCGTCCTTCGCCTGGGAGCCCTACCTGCAGGCCATGACCGACGTGTGGGCATCCACCAACGCCCACACCATCGACGGATTCGCCGCAGCCATGGGCCGCAACGTCAGTGCCGAAACAGTCGAAGGCTCGACGCTCGCGATGGTCGAGTACGGCCGAGCCGTTACAGCACAGCAGCTCCTGAACGCGATCGACGTCGAGACGGGCCTGACGTACCTCATGACGGAGTTCTTCAGCCGCTACGACGTACTGCTCACGCCGACGCTAGGCGCCTCGCTGCCGAGGATCGGCCACTACGACCCCGCCGCGTTCACCGATCCGCGCGACACCTTCGCGATGTGGTCACGCTGGGAGTCCTTCCTCCCCGTCTTCAACACGACCGGCCAGCCGGCGATCAGCCTGCCGCTGCACCAGGGACCCGACGGCCTGCCGATCGGGATGCAGCTGGTCGGTGGCCCGGGCGAGGAGGCCGTCCTCCTCAGTCTCGCTGCGCAGCTTGAGCAGGCCCTGCCATGGGCCGACCGGCTGCCGCCGACCTACGTCGGCTGACACAATCGCACGGTGACCACATCTGGTAGGTCGGTCCTCGTCACCGGCGCATCCCGCGGGATCGGCGCGGCAATCGCATACGCGTTCGCGCAGCACGGCGATCGCGTCGCCGTGCACTACGGCGGATCAGACGTGGCGGCGGAAGCCGTGCTCGCATCCCTGCCGGGCGAAGGACATGTGCTGGCGCAGGCTGATCTGCGCGACCCCGAGTCGATCAGAACGATGGTCGATGACGCTGCTGCCCGCCTCGGCGGCATCGACATCCTCGTCAACAACGCCGGTGTCTTCCACGCTCATCCCATCGAGTCCGTCGACTACGCACAGTGGCAGCAGGCGTGGGCCGAGACCATCGGCGTCAATCTTGTCGGTGCGGCCAATGTCACGTGGTGCTCCCTGCAGCACATGCCGCGCCACGGCAATTCGCGCATCGTCAACGTCGGATCACGCGGGGCCTTCCGCGGCGAGCCGAAGAATCCGTCCTACGGCGCCAGCAAGGCGGGCATCGCGGCCTTCGGGCAATCGATAGCCAAGGCCCTCGGGCCACTGGGCATTGCCGTGACCACCATCGCGCCTGGCTTCGTCGATACCGACATGGCCGCGGAATCCCTCGCCGGACCCGGCGGAGACGAGATCCGCGCGCAGAGCCCGTTCAATCGCGTGCCCACAGCCGACGAGGTCGCGAAGGCGGTCCTGTTCCTCGCCTCGCCGGAGGCCGAATGGGCCAGCGGTTCCGTCCTGGACTTCAACGGCGCGAGCTACTTCCGGCTCTGACTGGCGACGGCCTAGCGACTCGTGGCGCGCGTGTAACGGCGCACCGAGAGCGTCGCGAAGATCGCTATGAGCACCGTGCAGGACAGCAGTGTGTACAACTCCGCGTTGTGCAGGGGCCAGTAGTCAGGCTGGATGCCCGTCGGGTTGCCGAACAGTTCACGGCAAGAAAGCACCAGCGCAGAGATCGGGTTCCAGGCCGCGAAGGTCTGCAACACCCCCGGCAGCGAGTTGATCGGCACGAAGCAGTTCGAGAGGAACGTGAGCGGGAAGAGCCAGACCAAACCTGCCGTGTTGGCCGTCTCCGGGTTCGGCATGTAGAGCCCGACCCATGCGCCGATCCACGCAACGGTGTACGCAAACAGCAGGAGCAGCGCGTAGGCCCACACCGCGTTGAGCAGTCCGTTGTCGATCCGCCAGCCGACGATGTATCCGGTGATGCTCAGCACGACGAGCACGAGGATCTGTCGCGCTGCGTCAGCGAATGTCCGGCCCAGCAGCACGGCTGGCGGTGACATCGGCAGCGCGCGGAACCGATCGATGATGCCCTTGTGCAGGTCTTCGGCAAGGCCC
>CAJAKT010000179.1 GCA_903940375.1 uncultured bacterium
CGACCTGGGCGCTACGGCGCTGGGCGCCGTCCGTCGTGCGCTCCTCCCGATGCTGTACCCCGCAATCCACGTCAGCGCCATCCTCGTGTTCGCCGATGTGCTCGACAACTTCGTGCTCGTGCGCTACCTGTCATCTGACGCGAGCACCGAGACCACGTCGATGCGCATCTACTCCGCCGCCCGGGCCGCTCCCACTCCCGCGCTCAACGCGCTTGCGACTCTGGTCCTGATCGCCTCGCTCACGGTCGTCCTGCTCGGCTGGCTTGCCTACCGGCGCTGGGGAAAGAGCGAAGGCGAGGAGTCGAGCCTCGGCGCGTTCGCCGGCAACTTCTAGTCCGACCACTCAGCACCCGAACACTGGAGACCGCGTGTCACCGTCGCTTCCGTCCCGTGCACGCATCGTCATCGTCGGGGGCGGTGTCATCGGCTGCTCCATCGCCTACCACCTGACGAAGCTCGGCATCAGCGACGTCCTCCTGATCGAGAAGGACGAGCTCACCTCAGGGACCACGTGGCACGCCGCCGGTCTCATCACCAGCGCCGGATATCACGACGACACCTCGCTCTGGATGGCTCGCTATTCGCGCGATCTCTATGCGCGACTTGAGGAGGAGACCGGCCACTCGACCGGCTTCCGTCCGGTCGGTCACCTCTCCGTTGCTGCGAATGCCGAGCGCATGGAGACGTTGATCCGCGAGCGGGACTTCCAGGTCGGTTTCGGCGTTCCGAATCAGATCGTCACCCCCTCGGAGATCGCGGAGCTCTTTCCGCTCGCACGCATCGATGACCTCGTCGGTGGATCGTACGTGCCGGACGAGGGACGAGCGGATCCCGTCGGCGTCGCGGTGTCGCTGGCCAAGGGCGCTCGAATGGGCGGCGCGACCATCGTCGAGGGTGTCGCCGTGACGGGCTTCATCCGGGCCGGCAGACGTATCACTGGTGTCGTCACGGACGCAGGTTCCGTCGAAGCGGAGACCGTCGTACTCGCCTGCGGCCTGTGGACGCGTCAGCTCGCCCGCACCATCGGTGTTGACGTCCCCCTGCAGGCGGCGGAGCACTACTACCTGCTCACCGAGCCGATGGCGGGGGTGCATGGTGATCTGCCGATCATCGAGGATCTGCAGAGCTACGGGTACTACCGCGAGGAAGGCGGCGGCATGCTCGTCGGGCTCTTCGAGCCCGTCGCGGCCGCGTGGCATCCCGACAGCGCGCCGATGGACTTCGCATTCGGCACCATCCCCGCCGACTGGGAGCGCATGACCCCGCACCTGGAGAAGGCGATGCTGCGGATTCCCAGCCTGGCCGACGTCGGCATCCGAACCTTCTTCTGCGGTCCCGAGAGCTTCACCGCTGATGTGGCACCACTGCTGGGTCCGGCACCTGAGGTCGACGGCCTATTCGTCGCCGCCGGCCTGAACTCGGTGGGCATCCTGAGCGGAGGCGGCGTGGGAAGCGCCATGGCCAGCTGGATCGTCGACGGCATCTGCCCGGTGGACATCGCCGGGTTCAGTATCGAGCGGGCCATGCCGCACGAGAACACGCGACGGTTCCGGTCAGAGCGCATCGTCGAGCAGCTTGGCGTGCTCTTCGGCGACGGCTCGTTCCCCACCTTCCATCAGCACACCGCGCGTGGGGTCCGACGCACGCCACTGCACGAGACGTGGGCGCAGGCGGGCGCCTACTTCGCTGTCTCGGCTGGGTGGGAGTACCCCGAATGGTTCTCCCCCACCGGAGTGAATCCGCCCGTGCCCTGGACCTGGGATCGTGGGTACTGGACGCCGTGGATCGCGGAGGAGCACCGCACTGTTCGAGAGAACGTCGGTGTGATGGACATGACGCTCATGTCGAAGTTCCTCGTGCAGGGTCCGAACGCAGCCGACATCCTCGACCGGCTTAGTGCCAACGCGGTCGCCGGCGCCATCGGGCGTGTCACCTACACGCAGTGGTGCAACGAGCGCGGCGGCATCGAGGCCGATCTCACCGTCACGCGACTGGCCGAGGATCGTTTCATGGTGGTGGTCTCAGACGTGTCGCACCGACGCGTCGAACGGATGATTCTCGACGAAGTGCGAGAGGACGAGTTCGCCACCGTCACCGACATCACATCCGGTTTCGTCATCCTGTCCGTGCAGGGTCCGAAGTCACGTGAGCTGCTCGAGCGCGTCAGCCCCGATGACATGTCCAACGAGGGTTTCCCCTACCTCACGGCCCGCGAGATCGAGGTCGGCTACTCGCGAGTGCTCGCCATCCGTGTCACCTACGTCGGCGAGCTCGGCTACGAGCTCTACGTGCCATCCGATCAGGCCGTATCGGTATGGGAGACGCTCGCAGCGGCCGGCGGTGACCTGGGACTGCGTCCGATCGGTCTGGGCGCACTGCACGGCCTTCGACTGGAGAAGGGCTACCGCGACTACGGCATCGACATCGATGTCACCGACACACCCGTCTCAGCCGGTCTGGCGTTCGCCGTGGCGTGGGACAAGCCGGTCGCATTCCGCGGGAAGGCCGCGCTGGAGCAGCTGCGCACCGACCGCACCAGCCGGCTGGTCAATGCGATTCTCGATGACCCCGAACCGCTGCTGCATGGCGGCGAGCCTGTGCTCAAGAACGGCGTCTGGGTGGGCTATCTCCAGGTGGGTGGCTTCGGCCACACGCTCGGCCGCTCGGTCGGTCTCGCGACGATCGACAACGCCGA
>CAJAKT010000180.1 GCA_903940375.1 uncultured bacterium
CATTCCCGATCGCCTCGAAAGCGGCGTCCCACCCGCCTACAGTTCCTCGCGGATCCCTGCCCGGAGTGCCTGCTCCACCAGACTCAACTCGCGCTTCACCTGCAGCAGCCGCGCTCCTTCGGCTTCAAGCGCGCGCTGCACGGAGGTGAGTTCATCGGGCGCGAGAACCGATCCCAGCTCAACCCGTGCCGTCGCGTAGGCCGTGCGCGTGCCGGCCAACTCCGCCTCGATCAGATGCCCGAGATAGCGCGCAAGGGCCAACGGCCACTGCCGCAGCGTCGATGCACGCAGATCGGCCGGACCACGATCGAGCAGCCACCCCGTCACCTTCGCAGTGAACTCGTCCGTCCCCGCCGGTGGCAGGTCCCTGGGCCAGCCCACCGGCACCCGCGCCGTCATCGCATCTAGAGCAGCGACCGCAGCACGTACTGCAGGATCCCGCCGTGGCGGTAGTAGTCGGCCTCGCCGGGAGTGTCGATGCGCACGTGGGCGGTGAACTCGACGGTGCGGCCGTCGGCCGCCACTGCCTCGACATCGACCTCACGCGGCGTCTCGCCGTCGTTGAGGGCAGTGATGCCGTGGATGGTGAACACCTCGTCGCCCTGCAGGCCCAGCGTGTCGGCGTTCACACCAGGGGCGAACTGCAACGGCAGCACGCCCATGCCGATCAGGTTCGAACGGTGGATGCGCTCGTAGGACTCGGCGATGACGGCCTTGACGCCGAGGAGTGCCGTGCCCTTGGCCGCCCAGTCGCGGCTGGAACCCGAGCCGTACTCCTTGCCCGCGAGGATCACGAGGGGAGTGTGGTGCTTGGCGTAGGCCATGGCCGCGTCGTAGATCGGAACCGTCATGTCGTCCGGAGTGGTGAAGTCGACCGTGAAGCCGCCCTCGACGCCGTGCAGCATGAGGTTGCGCAGGCGGATGTTCGCGAATGTGCCGCGGATCATCACCTCGTGGTTGCCGCGACGCGAGCCAGAGGAGTTGAAGTCGGCCTTGTCGACACCGTGCGCGGTGAGGTACGCACCCGCCGGGCTGTCGGCCTTGATGCTGCCGGCGGGCGAGATGTGATCAGTGGTGACTGAATCGCCCAGCTTCAGCAGGACGCGCGCGCCCGTGATGTCGTGCACCGGCGTGGTCTCGACGGTCATGCCGTCGAAGTACGTGGGCTTGCGCACGTAGGTGCTCTTCGGGTCCCACTTGAAGATGTCGCCGCCCGGGGTCGACAGCTGCTGCCACCGGTGGTCGCCCGCGAAGATGTCGGCGTTGCGGGCCTCGAACATGTCGGCGTGGATCGACGAGTCGATCACACTCTGGATCTCCTGCGCCGTGGGCCAGATGTCGGCGAGGAAGACTCCGTTGCCGGCGTCGTCGAAGCCCAGCGGCTCAGTGGCAAGGTCGATGTCCATCGTGCCGGCTATTGCGTACGCGACGACCAGCGGCGGGGACGCGAGGTAGTTCATCTTGATGTCGTGGCTGATGCGGCCCTCGAAGTTGCGGTTGCCGCTCAGCACGGACACGACCGCGAGATCGGACTCATGCACGGCCGCGCTGACCTCGGGGATCAGCGGGCCCGAGTTGCCGATGCAGATGGTGCAGCCGTAGCCCACGACGTTGAAGCCGAGCTTCTCGAGGTACGGCAGCAGGCCCGCCTTCTCGTAGTAGTCGGTGACGACCTTGGAGCCGGGCCCGAGGGTCGTCTTGACCCACGGCGCGCGGGACAGGCCGCGCTCGACGGCCTTCTTGGCCAGCAGCCCGGCGCCCATCATCACGAAGGGGTTCGAGGTGTTGGTGCACGACGTGATCGCGGCGATGGCGACCGCACCGTGACCGATCTCGACCGGCGATCCGTTGATCGTCGTCTCGACGACGGCTGCGGGAGACTTCGTGTAGGCGTGCAGTGCGGTCTCGAAGGCAGCCTTCGACTCGCTCAGCAGGACGCGGTCCTGCGGGCGCTTCGGGCCGGCCAGTGACGGCACAACCGTGGACACATCGAGTTCCAAGTACTCCGAGTACTCGGGCTCGTGGGCCGCGTTGTGCCACAGGCCCTGCTCCTTGGCATACGCCTCGACCAACGCGATCTGCTCCTCGGAGCGGCCGGTGAGCCGCAGGTAGTCGATGGTGGCCTCGTCGATCGGGAACACCGCGACCGTTGATCCGTACTCCGGCGACATGTTGCCGATCGTCGCGCGGTTCGCCAGCGGAACAGCACCGACGCCTTCACCGCAGAACTCGACGAACTTCCCGACGACGCCGTGCTTTCGCAGCATCTCGGTGATGGTCAGGACGAGGTCGGTGGCGGTGGCGCCTGCCGGCAGTTCACCAGTGAGCTTGAAGCCCACGACGCGCGGGATCAGCATCGAGACGGGCTGCCCCAGCATCGCGGCCTCGGCCTCGATGCCGCCGACGCCCCAGCCCAGCACGCCCAGGCCGTTGATCATCGTGGTGTGCGAGTCGGTGCCGACAACGGTGTCGGGGTAGGCCTGGCCACCACGTGCCATGACGACGCGCGCGAGGGTCTCGAGGTTCACCTGGTGCACGATGCCCATGCCGGGCGGCACGACCTTGAACTCCTCGAACGCGCCCTGGCCCCAGCGCAGGAACTGGTAGCGCTCGCGATTGCGCTCGTACTCGAGCTCGACGTTCTTCTCCTCGGCATCGGCCGAGCCGAAGAAGTCGGCGATGACGGAATGGTCGATGACCAGCTCAGCGGGGGCAAGGGGCTCGATCTTCTCGGGGTCTCCCCCGAGTTCCACGACGGCCTCGCGCATCGTCGCCAGGTCGACCACCACTGCCACGCCGGTGAAGTCCTGCATCACCACCCTGGCGGGGGTGAACTGGATCTCCTCGCTCGGCTCCGCCGACGGATCCCAGGAGCCGATGGCCTCGATGGTCTCGCGCGTGACGTTGGCGCCGTCCTCCGTGCGGAGGGCGTTCTCGAGCAGCACCTTGTGCGTGAACGGGAGTCGCGCCGAGCC
>CAJAKT010000181.1 GCA_903940375.1 uncultured bacterium
CTCGCGCTCATACGGCCGGGGGAAGGCCTCGCCGATATTCGGCATGCGTGGGGGGGACGGCAGGCTCGTTCGTGGCTCGAGGACGAGCCCTGCCGTGCTCAGCAACGCCCCTGCGTGCTCGGCGAGG
Organism: uncultured bacterium; assembly: GCA_903940375.1. Lineage (GTDB taxonomy): Bacteria > Actinomycetota > Actinomycetes > S36-B12 > S36-B12 > UBA10649. The sequence goes on from CAJAKT010000181.1 coordinate 128, forward strand.
GCCATGGAAGCGGTCAGGCCCGTCGAGCGGATCCCGCCGATCAGCAGGTAGCGCTGACCGGGGTCGACATCGACGACATAGTCGACGTGCTCGGTCGCCGCCCGAAGCCCTGCGTACGACGCGGTCACGTCCTCCTCCATCAGCGCCGGCAGCAGTGTCTCGCCCTTGCCCAGGAGGAAGGCGAATCCCTCTTCCGATGTCGCGGTGTCAGTGCGGTCTACGAGGTTCTCGGACGTCGGCCCGAGCATCACGTTGCCGAAGATGGTCGGGCTGACGAGGACGCCCTTGCCCTTGCTGGTCGGCACCGGCAGAACGATCGAGTCGACGAGCGGTCGAGCGAGCTTGTCGTAGACCAGGAGTTCCCCGCGACGGGGCACGATGGTGAAGCGATCGTGGCCGAGCATCCGGTCGATGACGTCGCCGCCGAGACCGGCGGCGTTGATGACCCAGCGGGTGCGGATCTCCCCGCGGTCACTCGACACCGTCGTCGACTCGCTACCCGGGGTGATGTCGAGCACCCGCGTTCCGAGCATCAGTTGCACATCACGTTCGATGGCCTCGGTTGCGAACGCGAGTGGCGTCGTCCACGGGCAGATGATCGACTCGTCCGGCACCGTCAGTCCGCCGAGCAGGCCAGGGCCCAGATGCGGGAGTAGTTCGCGAACCGTCGCCGCATCGATCAGCTCGCATGCGGAGTAGCCGTTTTTGACCGCCTTGTCGCGTAACGAGGGAAGCGCTGCCAGTTCCTCTTCCGTCCATGCCACCAGCACGGCGCCTGTGCGCTCGACGGGGATCCCCACCTCGTCCGCATAAGCCGACAGCAGTGCGTAGCCTCGCGCCACCAGTTGCGCCTCGAGCGAGCCCGGCACGGCGTCGAATCCCGTGTGCAGGATGGCGGTATTGGCCTTGCTCGTCGCATCGCCGATATCCGTTCGAGCCTCGACGAGCGCAACAGCCACCTCGAAGCCGGCCAGGTGGCGAGCCACGGCGCAGCCGACGACCCCCGCTCCGATCACCACGATGTCGACGTCGGCAATCACGTCGGGCCTCACCGGCCGACCGCCAGGTCGAGGTCACGGTCGACGGCGGAGCGCCATCGCGACATCGCATCCGCCGCCCGGTCAGCAGACCACGTCGGCTCGTACGTCTCGGCCGGCGCTGCCGACGGGATGGCGTCAGCAAGGGCACACGATGGCAGCACGGACATGCGTCCGACGGCGGCCGCCCCGAGCGCGGTCGCGTGCGGCGACCCATAGACCTCAACTGGGCGCTGCAGCAGATCCGCCTGCGCCTGCATCAGGACACGCGAGTGCGTCAGCCCACCGTCCACCCGGAGACAGTCGATACGCGTACCCATGTCGGCATCGACCACGTCGACGAGGGCAGCGACCTGTGCCGCGATTCCCTCGACCACGGCACGAACGATGCCACCGCGGCTGGTGGCGAGGCTCAGGCCGGCGAAGGATGCGCGCGCATCCGGCTGCCACCAGGGCGCGGCGAGCCCCGCCAGTGCTGGCACGAACAGGACGCCCTCGCTGTCTGGCGCACATGCCGAGTCGAGATCCCGCGAGCTGGAGAGCAGTCCCAGCTGAACCAGCCACCGAAGCGCCGAGGCCACGGTGAACACCTGCCCATCGACGCAGTAGGGGGTGCCCTCGCGCGTGCGCCACGCCACCGAGGTGGTGAGGCCGTTCGACGATCGCACGGCCGCCGTCCCGGCGTTGGCGAGCAGGAAGGCACCCGTGCCGAATGTGCACTTCGCACTGCCGGGCTCAACGCATCCCTCCGCAAGGAGCGCGGCCTGCTGGTCGACGATCAGTCCTCCGACGGGAAGTTCGCCACCAAATGCGCTCGTCACCCCGACAACCTCGTCGCAGGCCACCAGCCGGGGCAGCGGTTCGTCGGCGAGACCGAACATGGCGAGCAGCCGGGGATCCCACTCGACGGAGTCGAGATCCATGACGAGTGAGCGGCTGGCCGTCGTCACGTCGGTGACGAACTCCCCCGTGAGCTGGCGCACCAGCCAGGAGTCACTCGTCGTCACCACGCCGTCGGTCGTGACGTGGCGCCGCAGCCAGGCCATCTTGGGAGCGGAGAAGTACGGATCAAGGACGAGGCCAGTCCGGGCAGCCAGCTCATCAGCGTGCTCGCGCATGCCGGCGCACACCGACTCCGACCGGCTGTCCTGCCAGACGATCGCGGAGCTGAGGGGATCGCCGGAAGCGGGATCCCAGGCAAGGACGGTCTCGCCCTGGTTGGCCAGCGCCACGCAGTCGGCAACGGCACCGCAGGCATCCAACGCCTGCCTGCCTGCATCGAGAACCGATGCCAGGAGCGCCTCGGGATCCTGCTCGACACCTCCGTCAGGGAGATAGGCCGGGCGCACCGGAACCTCCGCAAGCGCGAGGACCTCGCCACTGCCATCGACCACGATCGCCTTGGTACCGGACGTGCCCTGGTCGATGGCGAGGACGATCACCCGACCGAATCTAGTGCCGCAACGCGGCGCCGGCACTAGATCGGCGGCGTCTCCATGGGCACCGTTCGGGATCCGGACCGGATCACGAGCACGATTCCCGCGAACATCAGGGCAACCGCAGGAATGATTCCCACCGGCGGCAGCTGGTTCAGAGCGATCGCCGCGATGATGGTTGCCCCCGGCATCTCGAGCAGAATCGCAAGCGAGACGATCGTCGCCGACGTCGTCGACAGGACCTTGTTGATGAGCGTGTGCCCGAGCAGCTGCGCACCGACCGTGAGCGCAAGGATCAGGCCCCACGCCTGCAGCGAGTATCCCGACAGCGGCTGGCGTCCGATCAGGCACAGCGCCAGCAGGAATAGCGCCGACGAGGCGTACAGGCCGGTCGTGAAGGTAGCGGTCGAGACAGTCTTGCGTGCACTCTCGCCCACCGTCACATAGGCCGCTGCGAGGATGCCGCCGATCAGCGCGAGCACGTCGCCGATCAGGTGGCGAGGATCGACGGATACATCGATGCCCGTCAGGATCAGCACGCCGACCAGCGAGATGGCGATGCCGATCCACGCCGCACGCGGGATGTGCGCACCTCGCTGACGAGCGATCAGGGCCGCCCACACGGGCTGTGTCGCGACCAGCGCCGTTGACGAAGCGACCGTCGTGAAGCGCAGGGACGGGATCCAGGTCGCGAAGTGCGCACCCAGCAGCAGGCCGGCCGACAGCACGAGCCACCACTCCCGCCGCGTCATGCGACGTACTTCGGCGCGACGCCGGAACAGCACCCACGGGGCAGTCGCGGCCGAGCCCAGGAAACAGCGCCAGAAGGCGATCGCCAGGGCCGGCGCCACCGTCGCAGCGATGATCGGCCCGGACGACGAGATGAACAGGACCGCGACCCCCAGCCAGGCCAGGTCGGCGACCGGCGGCCGGCTCAGGGCGGCGGGTCGGGACGCGGAATCCGTGGGCGATGCCATCGTCCGCTCCTCCCCCCTGTCGGCGGTAGCCTTTCGACGTGACGACCGGCGCAGCGACTCGAGTTTTCCTCGCGCGCCTGGCTGGCATCGGTGTCTTCGACCCGAATGGCGACCAGGTGGGCAAGGTACGCGATGGCATCGTCGTCCTCCGCATCGGTGCCAATCCGCCCCGCCTGACCGGCCTCGTCGTCGAGGTCCAGCCGCGTCGGCGGATCTTCGTCCCGATGACCAAGGTGACCGCCATCGACGCCGGCCAGGTGATCGTGACGGGTGCGGTCAACCTGCGCCGTTTCGAGCAGCGCGCCAACGAGACCCTCGTCACGGCTGAGCTGCTCGACCGCACCGTCGACCTTCGCGAAACCGGCGAGCAGGTGTCGATCCTCGACGTCGCCGTCGAGAAGTCGCAGAGCCGCGACTGGTTCGTCAGCCAGCTGTTCGTCCGCAAGCCCGGTGGCGGACTGCGCCGACGCGGTGCCACGCTCGTCGTCGACTGGGAGGATGTCGCCGGACTGTCGCTGCCCATCGCCGACCAGCCAGCAGAGCAGCTCCTTGCCCGACTCGACACGATGCGGGCAGCCGACGTCGCGCACATCCTTCAGGAGCTCCCCGCCAAGCGACGCCTCGAGGTTGCCCGCGGCCTCGAGGACGAGCGCCTCGCCGACGTGATCGAGGAACTGCCCGACGACGAGCGCGTCGAGATCATGCAGGCCCTTGAGGCCGAGCGCGCCGCCGACGTGCTCGAGGAGATGGACCCGGACGACGCTGCCGACCTGCTGTCCGAGCTGCCACCGGATCAGGCTGCCGACCTGCTCCAGCGCATGGAGCCCGACGACGCCGAGGACATCCGCCGGCTGCTCTCGTACGACGACTTCTCAGCCGGCGGCATGATGACGACGGAACCCATCGTGCTGCCACCGGATGCCACCGTCGCCGATGCGCTGGCGCGAATCCGCAACCCCGAACTGTCACCGGCACTCGCATCGCAGGTGTACGTCACGCGGTCGCCAACCGAGACTCCGACCGGCCGCTATCTCGGGGCCTGCCACTTCCAGCAACTGCTGCGCGAGCCCCCCGGCACGCTGGTCTCCGCACTCGTCGACACCAACCTCCTTCCGATCGGACCCGAGGCACCGCTCGACGTCATCACCCGCTACTTCGCGACCTACAACCTCGTCGCGCTCCCCGTCGTCGACGCGAACGGTCACCTGCTGGGCGCCGTGACGATCGACGACGTCATCGACCACATGCTCCCCGAGGACTGGCGCGACAACGACGATGACTCGGCCGGGGGTGCGTGAGCATGGCCACCGACCGCACGCGCCGCAGCAACCGCATGGATCAGCCGATGGACCGCAGCCGCTCGCTGCGACCCACCGTCGACACTGAGCGGTTCGGTCGCATCTCGGAGAGCGTCGCCCGTCACATCGGGTCGTGGGCCTTCATCATGTGGATGACGATGGCCATCATCATCTGGGTCATCCTGAACATCAGCATGAGCGACGGGGCACCGGATCCGTTCCCCTTCATCTTCCTGACCCTGCTGCTGTCCCTGCAGGCGTCCTATGCAGCTCCCCTCATCCTGCTCGCGCAGAACCGCCAGACCGATCGCGACCGCGTGCAGTTCCAGGAGGACCGGCTGCGTACGGAACGGCTCCTCGCCGACTCCGACTACCTGGCCCGCGAGATCGCCGCCCTGCGAGTGGCAATGGGCGACATGGCAACACGCGACTACGTACGCGGCGAACTTCGCGACCAGGTGGACGACATCATCAAGGCGCTCAATGAGCAGACCAAGGCCCAAACGAAGGCGATCGCCAAGGCCGAGCGCCGAACCGAGCGCCGACTGGAACGCCTCGTGGGCGAGGATGAGACCGCCGAATAGCATCGGCACATGCCCGCCCCCTCGATCGACGCAATCCAGGCCGCCCTCGCCACCGTCAACGACCCGGAGATCAACCGCCCGGTGACCGAACTCGGCATGGTGAAATCCGTCGATGCCGCGGACGACGGTTCCGTCGGCATCGCCATCTACCTGACCGTGTCGGGCTGCCCGATGCGAGGTGCGATCACGGACCGCGTGACCGAGGCCGTCTCCGCTGTGCCCGGTGTCACGAGCGTCACCGTCGAGCTCGACGTCATGAGCGACGA
>CAJAKT010000182.1 GCA_903940375.1 uncultured bacterium
ACATCTAGGAGTCGGCTCCCACCAGCGACGAAGTCTCCCTTCCGCGTCGATTCGCCTCGCGCGCACAGGGAATGGAGAAGCCCCCCGGCCTCGGCCGGGGGGCTTCTTCGTGGTCGCTCGCAGCCCGGCCGATACTGGGGTCATGACGCGACGGACGCTCGGCTGGACCCTCGTTCTGATCCAGTTCGCCCTCCTGCTCGTGCTCGTGCTGCTGCCGTGGCGAGCCCCGTCCCTGCTGAGCCTTGCGATCGGCATTCCGATAGCGGCCGCTGGCGCCGTCCTCGGCCTCACCGCCGGACGACGGCTCGGGCGAGCGCTCACGCCAACCCCCGTCCCCATCTCGGGGGCGGGCCTGCGTACCGATGGCGCCTACGCCTATGTGCGGCACCCGATCTACAGCGCGGTGCTGCTCATGGTGTGCGGGTACGTCATCGCCATCGGCTCCGTCTGGAGCCTGGCCTGCGCGATGGTGATGGTGGTCTTCTTCGTTCTCAAGTCCCGATGGGAGGACGGTCTCCTGCGTGGCGAGTACGGCGACGAGTGGGTGGCCTGGGCGACGCGTACGGGCGCGCTCATCCCGAGGCCGACGCGCGGTGGCCGCTAGGACTCGATGACGTCGTCGGTTACGCCGTAGAAGAGCCGCTCGACGACGTGCCGCGCGCGTCGGGTGATGCGTCGGTAGTCCTCGAGCATCCGCCCTGACTGGTCGACGGGATAGCCGAGCATGTACGCCACAGATCGCAGCTCGCGCACGTCGATGGGGACCATGTCACTCGCCCGGCCGCGGACGAGCATCACGCCATTGCGGATAGCCGTGGCCATCCGCCACGAGGCGGCAAGCTCGGCAGCATCCGCATCGTCGACCAGACCGGCCGCACGGGCCGCCTCCAGTGCATCCAGCGTTCGGGTCGTGCGCAACGCCGGCACCTCGTCAGCATGCTCGAGCTGCATGATCTGCACGACCCACTCGACATCGCTCAGTCCGCCGCGACCGAGCTTGGTGTGCAGGTTGGGATCGGCCCCGCGCGGGAGCCGCTCGGACTCCATCCGTGCCTTCAGCCGACGCACCTCGCGCAGTTCATCGGCCGAGAGCGTGCCACTCCACCGCAGCGGATCGACGAGGCCCATGAACCGTTCGCCCAGCACTGGATCACCTGCGACGACACACGCCCGCAGCAGGGCCTGCGCCTCCCAGGTCGCTGACCACCGCTCGTAATAGGCGGCATAGGAGCCCAGCGAGCGCACGAGCGGCCCCTGCCGGCCCTCCGGGCGCAGGTCCGCATCGATGTCCAGGGGCGGATCGCCGGATGGGGCCATCAGCAGGCGACGCAGCTCCTCGGCGATCGCCGAGGCCGCCCGGATCGCTGCCTCATCGTCGATCCCCGGCCGTGGCTCGTAGACGAACATCACATCGATGTCACTGCCGAAGCCCAGTTCCTGCCCGCCGAAGCGACCCATGCCGATGATCGCGAAATCGACGGAGCCGGCCGGATCGACAGCCGCGCGTGCGACCTGCAGTGCGGCTTCGACGGCGACGACGGCAACGTCCGTCAGTGCCGTGCCTGCCTGCTCGGAGTCGGCGATGCGCAGGACCTCTGCGACCGCGATACGGAACAGCTCTCGTCGACGGACGGCGCGGATCGCCGCCACGGCACTCGTCGGTTCGTCGTGCCGTTCGAGGATGGACAGCACCTCGGCCATCAGGGCAGCACGCGACCGCGGCTCAAGCTCGACATCGTCAGCCAGCAGCGCGACCGAGTCGGGAGCCATGAGGAGCAGATCGGTTGCATAGTGACTGGTTGCCAGCACATGGGCAAGCCGTTCGGCAGCGGCCGACTCGTCGCGCAGCAGTCGCAGGTACCAGTGCGTCGAACCGAGCGCCTCGCTGACACGGCGGAACCCGAGCAGCCCCGAGTCCGGATCGGGTGCATCCGCGAACCAGCCGAGCATCACCGGCAGGAGCGTGCGCTGGATCGCGGCTCGCCTGCTCACCCCTGATGTGAGCGCCTGCAGATGTCGTAGGGCACTCTGGGGATCCGCGTAGCCGAGAGCCTCAAGCCTCTGCTCGGCCGCCTGCAGGCTCAGCCGCGCCTCGCCCGCATCAAGTCGGGCCACGGCCTGAAGCAGTGGCCGATAGAACAGCTTCTCGTGCAGGCGCCGCACCTCACGCGCATGCCGCTTCCACGTCGTGTCGAGCTCACCGATGGGGTCCTGACGAAAGCCCATCGATCGACCCAGCCGGCGAAGTTCCGCCTCGTCCTCCGGCATCGTGTGCGTGCGACGCAGCCGATGCAGTTGCAGTCGATGCTCGAGCGTTCGCAGGAACCGATAGGCATCCGCCAGCGTTGCGGCATCGTCGCGCCCGACGTAGCCCCACGTAGCCAGCGCTTCAAGAGCCACCATCGTGGTCGGGCTGCGCAGCATCACATCGCTGCGACCATGGACGAGCTGCAGGAGCTGCACGGAGAACTCGACATCGCGCAGGCCACCGGGCCCGAGCTTGAGCTCCCGCTCTGCCAGCCGGGCCGGCACATGCTGCTCGACCCGTCGACGCATCGCCTGCACGTCCTCGACGAATCCCGGGTGATCGGCCGCACTCCAGACGAACGGGCTCACCGCATCGACGTAGATGGCACCCAGTTCGAGATCACCAGCCGCGGGACGCGCCTTGAGCAGGGCCTGGAACTCCCACGTCTTCGCCCAGCGCTCGTAGTAGCCGACGTGCGACGCGACAGTGCGAACCAGCGCACCTCGCTTGCCTTCCGGACGCAGCGCTGCGTCCACCTCCCAGATGGTC